>CALDUB010000018.1 GCA_937923465.1 uncultured Saprospiraceae bacterium | reverse complement strand
TCGCCTTACTTTTTTCCTGATAAAAAAGTAACAAAAAATCGAGTCTTGATTCATTTCTTAACGCTACATTACGGCTAAAAAAGCTAAACAAAATTAAACTCCTCCTACGTCGTCAGACACAATTTTGTTCTTAACGCTTTTTTAGCCTTCATTTCACTAAAATGAATAAGGACGGATAAAGCCAATCGCAAATAAAGGAAGTATTTTGTAAATACCTCTTAATCAACCCTTTGACTCAATCTTCGAAAAATAAGCGTTTTCAGCCTGTCCCGATGCTTTGCTCGGAGACAATTTTTTGTTTCTTTTTGTGGGAACTTAGAAAGTCATACTCAATTTACTCAATGATTTCTGTGCGTAACATCAGTAATCTAAGTGTTTCTATGACCCTTACTACAATCTAGATTGTATACTCCACCTACTATATACATGATACACACGAAACCTTATAATTCTACATCAAAAAAAATCATCTCAAAAAATATTATATTTTTCAATCATTTGAAAATCAATATATTACCTTCGCCCCAAACCAAAAATGAATCTTTTTCGTAAAATAAATAAAATAGGCTGTAACCTTATCTTAACACTATCGTCTTCCCGGCATAACGGTAGTGATAGAAAAGGAGACAATAGATATTAGATAATTTATTAAGTCTAAAATCTAAAGTCTTTAATCTCTCAAAAAGAAACAGAAATCTACCAACCACATGACTTTACAAGAATATAAAACCACAATATTACCACTAAAGGACAAATTGTTCCGCTTTGCTTTTCGGATGTTAAACAACCGAGTAGAGGCTGAAGACGTGGCACAGGAAATCCTGATAAAATTGTGGAACAAACGAGCTGACCTCGCAGAGATAAACAATATCGAAGCCTGGTCTATTCGCTTGACGAAAAATTTATCCATAGATAAAATGCGCTCAAAACACCGTCGCACAGAAGAAATTAAGGTAGGATTTGACCAGGTAGCTGGTGATGTCTCTCCTGACCGTGCAGCGGAGAGTTCAGACGCGATTAATCGTGTCCGCCAATTAATGGATGAGTTACCTGAAAAGCAAAAATCAGTGATGCACCTTAGAGACATCGAGGGATTAAGCTACCAAGAAGTCTCAGATGCACTCGAAATGCCACTCAATCAGGTCAAAGTTTATCTGCACAGAGCAAGAACGCGGATTAGACAAGCACTGACAGCAGCAGAAAACTTCGGACTAGAAGGAACAGTATAGAATTACGATTTAAGATTTACGAATTACGACGGCTTTAAATTATGCTGTCTTTATCATTCAAAAGAATCATGAAAAACAATATCCAAAATCTCTTAGACAAATATTTTGATGAGCAAACTACTCCTCAACAAGAAGCCGAATTGCGTGCTTATTTTGCAGGAGATGTAGCGGCAGAATTTGAGATGTACAAACCCGTATTTGAATTTGTACAAGAGGAGCAAAAACTAGCATTAGGAGCCGATTTTGAAGCAAATTTATTCGGCAATATCATCACCGACCTCACCGAACAATACTTTGCAGGAGAGACAAGTCTAGAGGACGAACAAACACTCCGCGAATACTACACAGGCGAAAACATCGCCCCAGAATTACAAAAATATCAGTCATGGTTTGCCTTCTTGGAAGGTGAAAAAGCAGAAACAACTAGTGCCAGTTTTGAGGACAAATTGCTCTCGGAAATTAAAGGTAAATCAGCAGGAATGCGCGTTGTAAGCCGCAGAAACACTTGGTTAAGAGCTGTTGCAGCAGGAGTTGCTCTACTTATTGGCGCATGGATGTTCTTCCCAACAGCGGGAGACATAGAAGGAACACAACCCATGGCAGTAACCGACCAAATCGATTGGTCAAAATACGAAATAACAGAGGAGTCTGCACCAGAAGAAGTGGAAGAAGCGATGAGACTTTTAGCCAAAGCATTTAGCAAAGGAAGTAAAAAAGCGGGTAAAGACCTGCACAAAGTAGGGCAGGCAACGCGCGTTTTAAATTAGGGTTCTCCGTCAAATCGTGTGAAAGTGACATGAGAAAAATAAAAAACTAAGTATTTATTTGATTTTAGCTTTTCATTTTTTTCCTGTCACACGATTTGACGGAGAACGTAAATTAGCCGAAAACATCGGCACAAAGGGCAGGTTTTAGTAACCGCCAACCAAATTCGAGTCATATTTCTAAATCATAGAACTAGGTTTCAAACCAAATGAGAACCAAGTTCAATTAAAACTTTTTGAGCAATGAGATACCTAACAATTCTCGCAGTAATTTTATTTGCCAGCATCGGTACGGCAACAGCACAAAACGATGCAATTTCAACTTATTTCAAAAAATACGTGGACGACGACCGTTTTTCTACTGTGTTTATCAGCCCTAAAATGTTCGACTTAGTGCAAACCATGGACATCGATATGGACCTAGATGACGTAGAAGCAGCAGCTATCAAAGATGTTGTGAACAACATGAAAAGCATCCGTATTTTAACTTCTGAGACAGACGGTAAAAGCCTTTACAAAGAAGCCGCAGGCATTATCAGCGGTGGAAAAGGCTACGAAACATTAATGACTGTCAAAGAAAAAGCAGGCACAAATGTTCAATTTATGGTCAAAGATGGCGACCAAGAAGGCGTCATTCGCGAACTGTTACTTTTAGTAGGAGGAGAAGATTCTGAGTTTGTTTTGATGAGTTTTATCGGTGATATTAACTTGAAAAACATCGGAAAATTAGCGAAAGCTTTTGAAGACTAGGAGAGTTACGAGTTGAGAGGTTATGGGTTGTGAGGTTGCTGTGCTAATGAGTACGCTAATCTCACAACCCATTTCTACTAAATTATGGAAACTAACAGACTTAAGACAGGCATAAGTCTAAGAAAAGCCGAACCTCTCAACCCATAACCTCATAACCTCTCAATCCTTTTACCTTAAAATGAGAACAAATGAAAAATTTAATACTCTTCTTCGCCCTGTGCATCTCCTGCACCGCTTTTGGGCAACGTTCCGTTAATAAATTTTACCGTCAACAGAAAAAAGCAGAAGGTGCGAATGGAATCGCTTTACCTGGATTGGCTTTTAAAATTGGTTCTAAAATCTTCAAAAATCGGGTAGCTGGCGACGACCCTGTCGCGCAATTGAGTGCCGATTTAATCAAAAAAATTAAAGGCGTAAAAGTCTTGACTGTCGAAGATTATAGTCCTGCCGACCGCCAAGAAATTAATAAATTTGTCGATAATGCCAAGCAAAAAAGTGGTTTTGAGGATATGTTTATGTTCAAAACTGCGGGTACCGATATTCATTTTTTGATGCGGGACAAAGAGGATATTATCCAAAATTTAGTCATGCTGATAAGCAGTGAAGAGGACGGACTAGTGATGGTAAACATGAAGTCAAAACTGAAAAAGTCAGAAGTCGCTGAGCTAATTAATATGGCAGTGATGCAAGCAAAAGGGGAGGATTACGAGGAAGAAGAGGAAGAACCAGAGACACCTGTGAAGAAGAGACCTGTCTCGAAGGAGCCAAGAGCCTAGTTTTCTAGGTTTTCTAAAATAAAA
>CALDUB010000017.1 GCA_937923465.1 uncultured Saprospiraceae bacterium | reverse complement strand
TACTCAAAAAGGCAAACGAAGCGCAGACTTTACCCGATTTAACGGAAATGGTAGAGAGTGCATTGAACGCTAATTTGAGCGAAACAATAGAACATTTAGTGCGCCTTTTAGAGCAAAAATCTGCAGTTACGAATGATATTTTGAATCTCATGGATGCCTTGCCCTCCTTGGTGAATATCGTGCGTTATGGAGATGTGCGGGGTACGGAGACGGATGCGGTAGCGCAGGTGACGGAGCAAATTGTCCCGAGGATTTGTATTGGATTACCGGCGACTTGTTCTTCGATTGACGATGATGCCGCGAATAATATCTTTCAAAAAATAATAGCGGTCAACCACGCTTTAAATCTGCTCAATAATTTTACATTTACCCAAGATTGGCAGCGTTGCCTGAGACAAATAACGGGAACACCGCGCGCGCATCCTGCTCTTAAAGGTTTGTGTTTGCGCATCTTATTCGATAAAAATATTTTGGATGCAGAGGAGACTGCTACGGAAACACATTATGCGCTTTCGTCTGGACAAGAGAGTTTCTCTGCGGCATTGTGGTTGGAAGGTTTTCTGTATGGAAGTGGTTTGGTTTTGATACATCATCCTGAATTGTGGCAGATTTTGGACGAGTGGATTAATGGAATTGCCTCGGAAGAATTTACTGGATTATTGCCCGTTTTGCGACGTACTTTTGCTAATTTTTCTCCGAATGAACGGGAAGAGATGATGCGTATGGCTAAGGGGAAAAGTCTTTTGGCTGATGTAAGTGGGAATGGTGGTTTGGATGAGAATCGGGCGGTGGTTGTTTTGCCTACGGTGCGGATGCTTTTGGGGTATGATTAGAAAATTCAGTTTACTCAAAGAGTAGTTTGCAAAGGAATTATGATTGAAACGCTGATGATGCGGATTCGGCGGATTTGGGCTGATTCTTCTAAGTTAAAATCCGCCTCAATCCGCCAAATCAGCATCATCCGATTATCAATCCTATATTGTGGAAAGTTAGAGAGGAAATTATTTAAAAACAAAAAACTGACAAAAATAAAAGAACTCCTTTCTACCTTTGCAGCATGAATAAAACAGCGCTTTCAATCGTTTTAGAACTTGTCTTTTGGATTGTCACAGCAATCATTGCTGCGGCAGTACTATATCCGATTATCTCAGTAACAGATAATTACATTTTTCTTGTTCCAAATCTTATTTTTATTGTAGTCTTAGTCACTTGTACGCGCTACATCTTTTTATTGAAACACACTTGGTTAGCTAAATTGCAATTTGTGAAAACTGCCTTGATATTTGGTTCTATCTGGGCTGTATTTTTACTCATCGAACAAATAAGTCAATTCCAATCTTTTTTAGATGAAGAAGGTCCCGAAGCTTTGGTCGGTACTATGCCTCTAGACCAAATGGCTAGTATTGTTGGTTATATCAGAAGTGAGATGTTATTTTTTGGTGTTGGTTCTGTTATTGCGGTAGTTATTTTGTCGGGGCGATTGATGAAGTCGATTTGGAATTATAAGAACTTGGGGGTGGCGTAGCCGAAATCACTGCTTCTTCTCAAAATCAAGCAACCACTTCTTCCGCTCAATTCCGCCACCATATCCAGTCAAATTTCCGTCTTTCCCGATAATGCGATGACAAGGAACGATAATCGAAAGTCTATTCGCACCATTCGCGCGTGCGAATGCTCGTGCTGCTTTGGGCTTATTTAGTTTCTCCGCTTCGACTTGATAAGAAGAAATTTCTCCAAATGGAATTTGTTGTAAAGAAGTCCAAACTTCATTTTGAAAATCTGTTCCGGGTGTATCTAATGGAACTTCAAAAATCTTGCGTTCGCCTTTGAAGTATTCATCTATTTCTTTTTTTGCCTGTTTAATGTGCTTGTTCTCGCCCGTTAGGATTTCCGCTTTGAGCAGTTTTTGTAAATCTCGGAATTCCGTCTCCAGCATTTTTCTATCCGTAAACTCCAATAGACAAATCCCTTTATCCGTCGCACAAATAAACATCGGACCTAAAGGCGTCGTCATACGATTGATTAAAATGACGGATTGATTGGCGCTCTTTGAAGGGGACTTACCTATCAGTTTTTTGTAAGTATAAGCGAAACCACTCAAAGACTCATAACCTAAATCATAAGCAGTCGCGGTCGTTTTCTTACCGTCTTTCAATTCCTTGTAGGCATTATTTATCCGATACATCCGCTGATAGGCATGAAAGGTAATATTGTAATTTTTCTTGAACCAACGTCTGACCAAATCGGGACTAATTCCCTTTTGTCGCAGCACATCGTCAGATATTTTCTCTTTCGGATTGTCTTTTACTAATTGGATTGCCTCTCTAATTTGCGGCGGTGCTTCCTCTGCATTTTCTGTTGGTTTACATATTTTGCAAGGACGATAACCATTTTGTAAAGCCTCTTCAAAGGAAGAGTAAAATTTGACATTCTTTCGCAAAGGTTTTCTTGCTCTACAGGTCGCAATGCAAAACACAGAAGTCGTAGTCACGCCAACATAGAATATCCCCACATACTTGCTATCGCGCTCAAGTAGTGCCTTGTAATATTCATCAATTTTTGTTTCGCAACTAATTAACATTAGACAAATAGGCTTTTGAATGAATTAGATTGTTGGATGTGCTGCAATTCGCTTTTTATTTGCTGTTCCATTTTATTGAAGACAAAATTACCCATAGAAATCCGCTTTACGCCAAGATTGTGTAGAACTTTAAAATCTGCTAAATCAGGCATACACATCACATTTAAAGGCAGATTAATCTCTTTTACAATCGCCTCAATATCGCTTTCTTTGACAATGCAAGGAACGAAAAGACCGTCTGCGCCAGCTGCATGATACTTTTTTGAACGAATGATTGTTTCTTCGACGGGATTTGGACAGCCCAATAGAAAAGTGTCCGTTCTTACATTTACGTACATTTCAATTCCCTGATTTTTTAATTTAGAACAGACTTCTTTAAGTAGCTTCCCAAATATATCAGACTCTATCAACTCACGATTTTTACCTTTGACCAAACTATCCTCTATATTAATCCCAACCACACCCAATGCTGCCAGCTTTTTAATATTGGCAACA
>CALDUB010000016.1 GCA_937923465.1 uncultured Saprospiraceae bacterium | reverse complement strand
TATTAACTCAACTCTGCGGTTAAACTGTCTTCCTGCTTCGGTATCTTGTCCACCTTCCAATTCATTTTTTGCAATCGGGTCTGTTTCTCCAAACGTCTGCGTATCAATGCGAGACGAAGAAATACCACGTGCGATTAAATACTGCTTGGCAGAGTTCGCACGATTGAGCGATAATGTCTCATTGTAAGAATTAGAACCTTTTGCATCGGTGTGCGCCATGAGGCGTGCGCGATAAGTTGGATTTTCACGAAGTGTTTGCACCAATTCATTCAATCGTTGCTTAGATTCTGGACGCAAAAAGTAGCGGTCAAAATCAAAGAAGATAGAACGTAAAGACGCCGTAATTTCTTTTGGTCTTGGCACATATCCGCACGCACAGGCTTTTCCAAAGCTGTCCATACTTTCTACAGAAACACCTATAAATCCTTTGCCTTTCGCGATTGATGCTTGGCTTTCGGCTTCTGATTTGTTGTATTTCCCAATGTAATAACGGTGAAAGTCATTGCTGTCTTTCGCGTAAAAAATACGGCTGTTAAGCTCCGAAAAATGATAGCCAGGAACCGCTTGGTCGTAAACTGCGACTTGAACAAGATAGTCTTGAGCAGAAATAGTTAGAATTGATGCGAATAGTAAAAATGTTAGAATTGTTGTTTTCATTTTCTCTTGATTTTGGTTAATTTTTCACAGATTTTTTATCAGCAATCTCTCTTTTGCTGTTGTTTTGAATACGAAAGAAATGAAAAATTGTTTTAATATCAAAATCAGAGGTTATTTGTGCGAGAAAGGAAGTGATGAATGGCAGATATGGGGTATAAAATTAGATACGCTTGCTTATATTGTAAAATTTAAGAGTCTTAAAAAGTAATCTATCATGGTCTGTATACAAAAAAGCCATACAGAGTAGTAGCGAAAGCAAAGTACTTCATTACATTTTAAAATTGTGGTTCTCTGACAAATCCCGTGAAATGTGATTGATTTTATTCTAAACTTAGCCAACGCTTTGTCTTACTAAAGATAAAAACAAAGATTACTAAAGAAAATGCTATGTAAATTGAAAAGGGTATAAAGCCAGATAAAAATTGCTCTACATAATATAAAGCGCCCATGCCTGCCTCTTCTCGAGCATATCGAAAATATTGACTTCCAATATTATACAAATAAAACATACCATTTGCTAACATTAAAATGGCAAATAATCGAAAAAATATTTCTCTTCCTGTCTTAGAATAAAGTTTTAAACTTGAATTCGAGAAAGTAATAATATTTATAAACAGGATGATAAACAGTAAAACCCAAGACATGATGACAATAAAAGACAACTTACCTATCGGCTCAAAAATCAACGATAATAGTTCAGTTTCAGGCAAAACATAAGTTGGTAGCAGTAATAAAAAAGGAATAACTACAAAGGAAAAAAGAGTAAGTACAATACTGTAGAGTAATTTGTTCATTATGTTTTTTTTAATTAGAAAATTGTTAAAGCTCTTACCATATTCAATGATAATTAGGGTTTATCTATATTTACTTCATTTTAGTCAATAAATTCAAAATAGTGCTAACCAAAGATAAAAAAGAGTTAGTTAGACAAATCCATTTTCATAAAATATTATAAAAATATAAACATTTCTGATAAGAAATACATGAACTAAAAAACCTCTCCCCCACCCAAAGGCAGAAGAGAGGTTTTATATATCTCACAAAGACGAAGACTAGAGCCCTCATACTTCATAAATCGTAAATTCGTACTTCGAAATTACTCAGCTGGCTCTTCCAACATCTCTTGACGTTGTGTATAAGAGTCGTGTGCTTCTTTCGTAGTCACCACCAAGTCGTTGAACTTGCGCATACCCGTTCCTGCTGGAATTTTCTTTCCAACAATTACGTTTTCTTTCAATCCGTACAACAAGTCTTTTTTCGCACCGATAGCGGCAGTACTCAATACTTTTGTTGTCTCTTGGAAAGAGGCTGCTGAAATCCAACTGGTTACACCCAATGAAGATTTCGTGATACCTTGTAGCAATGAACTTGAGGTCGCAGGAACAGCATCGCGGAACTGAACAACCTTCTGGTCATTACGCTTCAAGAAAGAGTTTTCCTCTCTCAATTGACGTAAAGAAACGATTTGTCCTTGTTTCAACTTGTTACTATCTCCATTGTTTGTAATGACTTTCTTATCAAAAATCCAGTCATTTTGCCCCAAGAAGTCAAACTTCTCAACTGCTTCACCTTCCAAGAATGTTGTATCTCCTGGATCCTCGATTTGTGCACGACGCAACATCTGACGTACGATGACCTCAATGTGCTTGTCGTTAATCGGGATACCTTGAGAACGGTAAACTTCCTGAACTCCATTTACTAAGTAAGAAGATACAGCAAAAGGTCCTTTGATATCCAAGATGTCACGCGGCGCAATAGCACCGTCAGACAATGGCATACCTGCACGGACAAAGTCACCCTCTTGTACGAGAATGTGCTTAGATAATCCTACTAAGTATTTGCGCTTCATTCCGTCTTTCGTCGTAATGATACACTCACGGTTACCACGCTTGATTTTACCGAAACTAACTGTACCGTCAATTTCAGAAACCACAGCAGGGTTAGAAGGATTACGTGCCTCAAATAATTCCGTTACACGTGGAAGACCACCCGTGATATCCTGAATCTGTCCTGTCTTACGAGGGATTTTTACGATAATCATACCTACATCAACAGACGCACCATCATCTATAGAGATGTACGAGCCTACTGGCAAGTTATAAGTACGTAAATCCTCACCGTCAGGGCTTGAGATTTTGATACCTGGAATTAAACGCTTGTTCTTGCTCTCCGTAATAACTCTCTGAGACAATCCTGTTAAAGAATCTGTCTCTGTACGTACCGTCTGACCTTCAATGATATTCTCAAATTGACCAATACCTTTGTATTCAGAAACGATAACGTTGTTATACGGGTCCCATTCACAGACCATGTCGCCTTTCTTGACTGTTTGTCCGTCTTTGAGTCCAACTGTCGCACCGTAAGGGATAAAGTGCGAAACATATAGTTTCGAACCGTCTTCCGACATTAATTTCACCTCACCTGTACGAGACAAGTTGATTTGTATATCTTCACCAGCATCATTCTTACCCATGATGATACGTAGACCGTCAAAGACTGCTTTACCGTCAAATTTAGAAGTAATGCTACTATCTTGCTTTGTAACTACGGCAGTACCACCAACGTGGAACGTACGTAATGTCAACTGTGTACCCGGCTCACCGATTGATTGTGCAGCAATAATACCTACAGAGTCACCACGCTCAGCCAAACGACCGCTCGCCATGTTCTTACCGTAACATTTTGCACAAACTCCACGCTTCACTTCACATGTCAAAACAGAACGGATAACGACTTCTTCGATACCTGCTTCTTCAACTTGTTCAGCGATGTCTTGTGTGATGTATTCGTTTTCTGGCAATATCAAATCACCTGTTACTGGGTGTACTAAGTCATACAATGAGTAACGACCACTGATACGTCCTGCTAAAGATTCGATGACGTTCTCGTCTTCTTTCAAAGCACGAGTACCAATACCACGTAATGTATCACAATCATCTTCGATGATAACAACATCCTGTGCAACATCCACCAAACGACGCGTCAAATAACCCGCATCGGCAGTTTTCAATGCCGTATCGGCAAGACCTTTACGTGCACCGTGAGTAGAGATAAAGTACTCAAGTACTGATAGACCATCCACGAAATTGGCAAGGATAGGGTTTTCGATAATCGCCCCACCTGTATCACCAGATTTTCTCGGTTTTGCCATCAATCCACGAAGACCACACAACTGCTTAATCTGCTGACGAGAACCACGTGCTCCAGAGTCCAACATCATGTATACCGAGTTGAAACCTTGCTTGTGCTCCGCCATCTCTTTCATGAGATTGTCAGTAATCGCATTATCTGCCGCACCCCATTTATCAATAATAGAGTTGTAACGCTCATTATTGGTAATAAGACCCATATTATAATTGTCCCAAACTTCATCAACTGAAGCTTGTGCATCAATCAAAGTCTGTGCTTTAACTGTTGGCGTAATCAAATCACCCAAGTTAAAAGACAATCCACCTTTGTATGACCACATGAAACCCATGTCCTTGATATTATCAAGGAAAGTTGCACAAATAGCGAAATCAGAACGACGGATAACGTCAGAGATAACTTTTTTCAAGTTACGTTTAGACATTACTTGATTGTAGAATGGTAAAGCCAACACTGTCGGTCTTGCATCATTAAAGAGTACACGACCTGTTGTTGTTTCAATACGTTCGACAACCTTCTCACCTTCATCATTTACTGTATCTACACGCACTTTAATAACTGCGTGTAAATCCAATTTCCCTTCGTTAAAAGCAATACCTACCTCTTCAGAAGAGTAGAAAGTACGACCTTCACCTTTTACAATAGCCCCTGGTGCCGAGTGACGTTCTTTTGTAATGTAGTAAAGACCCAAAACCATATCCTGTGAAGGAATAGTAATCGGAGAACCATTTTGTGGGTTCAACATGTTATGACTTGAAAGCATCAATACTTGTGCTTCCAAAATCGCTGCCTGGCTCAATGGTACGTGTACTGCCATCTGGTCACCGTCAAAATCGGCGTTGAAGGCAGAACATACAAGCGGGTGCAATTGGATTGCTTTACCCTCAATCAAACGTGGCTGGAATGCCTGAATAGATAAACGGTGCCGCGTAGGTGCACGATTTAACATAATCGGGTGTCCTTTCAATATATTCTCAAGAATTTCCCAAATAACTGGGTCTTTTCTATCTACTAGTTTCTTCGCAGATTTGACGGTCTTAACTATACCGCGCTCAATCAACTTACGAATAACGAACGGCTTGAAAAGCTCAGAAGCCATACCTTTAGGTAGACCACATTCGTGCAATTTCAAGGTTGGTCCTACGACAATTACCGAACGACCAGAGTAATCAACACGCTTACCCAAAAGGTTCTGACGGAAACGACCTTGCTTACCCTTCAAAATGTCGGATAAAGATTTCAAAGCACGTCCACCTTCAGCTTTTACAGCGTTAGATTTACGAGAGTTGTCAAATAATGAATCGACAGCCTCTTGCAACATCCGCTTCTCATTACGCAAGATTACCTCCGGCGCTTTGATTTCTAACAAACGCTTCAAACGGTTGTTACGGATAATTACACGACGGTATAAATCGTTCAAATCTGACGATGCAAAACGTCCACCGTCCAATGGTACTAACGGTCGTAATTCTGGTGGAACTACAGGTAAGTATTGAATAATCGTCCATTCGGGGCGATTTTCCAAACGTAAGTTAGCATCACGGAAGGCTTCTACAACGCGCAAGCGCTTTAATGCCTCAGATTTACGTTGTTGACTTGTCTCATTAGCAGCTTGGTGACGCAAAGCGAAACTTAACTGGTCTAATTCCAAACGTTCCAACAACATTCTGACAGCATCAGCACCCATGTGTGCGATGAATTTATTCGGGTCGTCGTCATCCATCTGCTGATTTTCAGCAGGCAGTGCATCTAAGATGTCCAAGTATTCCTCTTCAGTCAACAAATCCATGTTGGTGATTGGCTCCTCTCTATCTTCTGTGATACCCGCTTGGATAACTACATATCTTTCGTAGTAAATGATGCTCTCCAATTTCTTGGAACTCAAACCTAATAAGTAACCGATTTTGTTCGGTAATGATTTGAAGAACCAAATATGGACAACAGGGACAACCAACTTAATGTGTCCCATACGCTCGCGACGCACTTTCTTCTCTGTTACCTCTACTCCACAACGGTCACAAACGATGCCTTTATAACGAATACGTTTGTACTTACCGCAATAACATTCGTAATCCTTTACAGGACCAAAAATGCGCTCACAGAACAAACCATCGCGTTCTGGCTTATATGAACGGTAGTTAATAGTTTCTGGCTTTAACACCTCACCATAACTACGCTCTAGAATCTCATCTGGACTAGACAGCGATATAATAATGCTGCTGAAATCCTGACGAGCTGTTTGTATTTTCTTTTTAAACGGCATATTTTGCTGTATTTTAAAAAGTTAACTTTTTTAATTTCACACAATTAAAACTTCTTAACTCCTCAAATGACTTTAAGTCAACTAATGAGTTAAGAAGCTTTGATTGTTCTACTCGAACTTCACGTCCAAGGCTAATCCACGCAATTCATGTACAAGTACATTGAATGACTCTGGAATATTCGGTTCAGGTAAAGTATCACCTTTTACGATAGCTTCATAAGCTTTCGCACGACCCTGAATATCATCCGACTTAAGCGTCAATAGCTCTTGCAAGATATTAGCAGCACCGAATGCCTCCAATGCCCAAACCTCCATTTCACCAAAACGCTGACCACCAAACTGGGCTTTACCACCCAATGGTTGTTGTGTAATAAGTGAATATGGTCCGATAGAACGAGAGTGCATCTTATCATCTACCATGTGCGACAATTTCAGCATGTAAATCACACCTACTGTTGCCTGCTGGTGGAAACGGTCACCCGTCTCACCGTCATATAGATAAGTTTGACCCAAACTCGGTAAGTTTACCTTCTGGATATACTCTTCGATTTCGTCTTGGCTCGCACCGTCAAAGATTGGAGTGGCAAACTTGACACCCAATTTTTCACCTGCCCAACCTAATACTGTCTCGAAGATTTGTCCCAAGTTCATACGAGAAGGTACACCTAATGGATTCAATACGATATCCACTGCTGTTCCATCTTCTAAGAATGGCATATCTTCCGTACGTACAATACGCGAAACGATACCTTTGTTACCGTGACGACCGGCAAGTTTATCACCCACTTTCAGCTTACGCTTTTTAGCCATGTAAACTTTTGCCAATTTCAATACACCTGCTGGTAACTCATCACCAATGCTGATGTTGAATTTCTCACGCTTGTACTTACCTACTTCCTCGTTAACTTTAATGCTGTAGTTGTGTAACAACTGAGCAATCAACTTATTAGTCGGTAACTCATCCGTCCAATTGCTATAATCGACAGAAGCATATTCCAATTCACGTAGTACCTCTTGGTTGAATTTTGTACCTTTTGGTATCAACATTTCAGAGTAAACAGACTTAACGCCTTCACTCGTCTTGCCTTTCACCAAAACAGCCAACTTATCTACCAAAATCGTTTTCAACTCATTCAAGCTGATAGCGTGTTGGTCATCCAACTTCTGTAGCAACAATTTCTCGCTTTCTTTCTGCTCTTTATCTTTCTTCGCACGAGCGAAAAGTTGCTTATTGATGATGATACCTTTAGTAGAAGGTGGTGCTTTTAGTGAAGCATCTTTTACATCACCTGCTTTATCACCAAAGATTGCACGAAGCAATTTCTCCTCTGGTGTCGGGTCAGACTCCCCTTTCGGCGTAATCTTACCAATGATGATGTCTCCTTCTTTCACCCATGCACCAACACGGATAACACCGTGCTCATCCAAATCGCGCGTTGCATCTTCCGATACATTAGGAATATCATTTGTCAATTCCTCTTCACCCAACTTAGTATCGCGCACGTCAATTTCGAAGTGTTCGATGTGGAGAGAAGTGAAAATATCTTCACGAACTACACGCTCAGAAAGTACAATTGCATCCTCATAGTTATAACCTTTCCATGGCATAAATGCCACTTTCAAGTTTTGACCTAATGCTAATTCTCCTTTCTCAGTTGCATAACCGTCACAAAGGATTTGACCTTTACTTACACGGTCACCTTTACGTACGATTGGTTTCAAGTTGATATTAGTACCTTGATTTGTACGACGGAACTTAATTAATGTATAAGTCTTACGTGCATCTTCAAAGCTAACTAAAGAATCTTCCTCGCTACGGTCGTAACGGATAACGATTTCATTCGCATCTACATATTCAACAACTCCGTCACCTTCCGCGTTAATCAACATACGACTATCACGCGCTACCTTGCCTTCCAAACCTGTACCGACAATCGGTGAAGCTGGTTTCAACAAAGGTACTGCTTGACGCTGCATGTTAGAGCCCATAAGGGCACGGTTGGCATCATCATTCTCAAGGAATGGAATCAAAGATGCCGACACCCCAACAATCTGGTTAGGTGCAACATCCATATATTCAACTTCTTCACCTGTTAATACAGGAAAATCGCCATGCTCACGAGACTTAATACGGTCAGTGGTAAAAGCTCCTGCTTCATCCAAACCTGCATTTGCCTGTGCAATTTTCATGTAATCCTCTCCTTCTGCAGAAAGGTATTCTGGCATTACATCGTAATCCACTTTACCGTTAGTTACCTTACGATAAGGTGTTTCCAAGAAACCCATTTTGTTCACCTTCGCCAATACACAAAGTGTCGAAATCAAACCGATATTCGGTCCCTCTGGCGTTTCAATCGTACATAAACGACCGTAGTGAGAATAGTGAACATCACGTACCTCAAAACCTGCACGCTCCCGACTCAAACCACCAGGTCCAAGTGCCGAAATACGACGCTTGTGAGTGATTTCAGATAAAGGATTTGTCTGGTCAAGGAACTGTGATAACTGTGACGTACCAAAGAAAGAGTTGATAACTGAAGACAAAGTCCTTGCGTTAATCAAATCAATCGGTGTAAATACCTCGTTGTCACGTACATTCATACGCTCACGAATAGTACGTGCCATACGTGCCAAACCTACCCCAAACTGAGCATATAGCTGCTCTCCTACTGTACGGACACGACGGTTACTTAAGTGATCAATATCATCAATCTCTGCACGTTGATTCATCAAACGTACTAAGTATTTAACGATTTCGATAATATCTTCTTTCGTCAAAACCTGCGTATCCATTGGGATTTCTCCTCCCAATTTACGGTTGATTTTGTAACGTCCAACTTCACCTAAGTTATAGCGTTTGTCAGAGAAGAATAGTTTATCAATGATACCACGAGCTGTTTCATCATCTGGTGGCTCAGTACCACGCAACTGGCGGTAGATATAGTTCACCGCTTCGATTTCAGACGAAGACGGGTCTTTTTGTAATGTATTGTAAATGATAGAGTAGTCATCATCTACATCTTCACGTTGAAGGATGATGTTTTCAACACCAGCTTCTCTAATCAAGCTAATATTGTCTTCATCTAAAACGATGTCACGCTCCAAGATAATCTCGTTACGCTCGATTGTTACTACCTCACCTGTATCCTCATCTACAAAATCCTCATTCCAAGACTTTAATACACGTGCAGCCAATTTACGACCAACAGCATTTTTCAAGCCTTCTTCATTCGTTTCTACTTCATCTGCCAAGTCGAATATGTTCAAAATGGCTTTATCCGTATCGAAACCAATCGCACGTAACAATGTAGTTACAGGAAATTTTTTCTTACGGTCAATGTATGCGTACATGACAGTATTAATGTCAGTCGCGAACTCCATCCATGCACCTTTAAAAGGAATGACACGGGCAGAATAAATCTTAGTACCGTTCGGGTGGAAAGATTGTCCAAAGAATACACCAGGAGAACGGTGTAACTGAGAAACAATAACACGCTCAGCACCATTGATTACGAATGTCCCTTTTGGGGTCATGTATGGGATGTTTCCTAAGAAAACATCCTGTACGATAGTTTCGAAATCTACGTGCTCTTCATCATTACATGACAAACGAAGCTTTGCTTTTAAGGGCACGCTGTAAGTCAATCCACGTTGCATACACTCTGGAATGGTGTAGCGTGGGGGGTCGATGAAATAATCTAAAAACTCAAGAACGAAGATATTACGGGCATCCGTAATGGGAAAGTTTTCTTGGAAAACGCGAAATAAACCCTCGTTACCGCGGTTTTCAGGCGTGGTTTCCAATTGGAAAAACTCTTGGAAAGACTGTAGTTGAATTTCCAATAAGTCCGGGTCAACTCCTGAGAGTTTAATCTTGCCGAAGTTTACTCTACGCTCTTCAGCTCTCACTATACCTGTATTGGTCATGTGCAATTCCGGTTATATTGTTAGCTACTCTTATTTCTATAGTACGGTGGACATTTGATGATTGACCATTAAATAAATGATCGCTCTTTATTTTGTCTTCCGTGGGTTCGGACAGTGTCCGATATATGCTGTCGCGTTTGATACGCGTTTTCTTTTCGCTGTGAGCGATTAAAAAAATCGCTGCTGCTTTATCCTTTTAAAACCTTCATTTTCAGACAATTATCACGTCATCTAATCGACCTAACAAATTTATTTTTGAAAAAAATCAAAAAAGTCTTTACTAATCCAATTATTTTTTCAAATATTTGTCTGACGAAAATATCTAATTCTCCTCTATACTTCCCAAAATACACTAAAATTAGATGTATTTCTTTCCATAATCGTCTACTTATCAAAGATATTTCCTTTCTCGTAACTTTTTTCACAAAGCCACGAGTATGAATACATTCAAATCTTCCTAAAAGTTCATTTTCAAACTAAAAAAGTCTATAAACAACGATAGGCTTAGAAGGATGTGGTACATCTATCTAAGCCTTAGAGCCTGATAATCAACTTATTACGAATAATTTTTCTATATCCATTTTTTAAATAGAAGGCAAAGGTACAAAATCAGTAGAATCTTCGTGTCATAAGTTTGTTTAAAACAAACAAATTTAGCGAAGGGAGCACATAAAAATTAAGTTTATCAACCAGTTTTGGTATTAAAAATTTCATTTTACTTGCTCAAAAGTAAGAATTGGTCGGAAAATCCGAAGACTTTCCGACCGTATCTCTTAGAAAGCAGAAAAACTGTATGAAGAATAAATCTTCGGTCAGTCTTTCAGTCGTCCAAAGAAGCTTACTTGATTTCAACTGAAGCACCTACTGCCTCTAAAGCAGTTTTGATAGCTTCTGCATCTGCCATAGGAATACCTGTTTTCAACGTCGTTGGAGCGTCGTCAACAAGTCCTTTCGCTTCTTTCAAGCCTACACCCATAAGGTCTTTGACTTCTTTTACGACTTTCAACTTAGCTGCACCCGCAGATTCGAGAATTACATCGAATTCAGTTTGAGCTGCTGCTTCGCCGCCGCCTGCGCCACCTGGGCCTGCTACTGCTACTGCTGCTGCTGCTGGTTCGATACCGTACTCGTCTTTGAGGATGGTTGCCAACTCACTTACGTCTTTTACTGTAAGGTTTACGAGTTGTTCTGCTAATGCACTTAAATCTGCCATTTGAAAATGATTTTAAAATATTACCAATTAATTATTAATTGGTGCGTTGTAACTTGGAAGCCATGATTGATTATATATTGTCAAAGGTAAAATGCAAAGCTCCATTCGGGATTTTCACACTTCACTTTGCCAACATCTTGATAAGAAGATAATTATCTTACCGCCGAGCTAAATTTTTACGCACCGAGAAAACTGCAAAGTTTATGCAGCTTCTTCTCTCGCCTCTAAAGTTTTTAACAAGCCACTGATAGTTTGACCACCTGACTGCAAAGAACCCAATACGTTTTTGATTGGAGATTGCAATAATGCGATAACTTCTGCGACCAAATCTTCTTTAGATTTGAGTTTGGTGAGCGCTTCAATTTGCTCGTCACCGACGAATACGTCAGTGTCTATATATGCTGCTTTAAGCAACGGACGTTCATTATCCTCACGGAATTTTTTAAGAACTTCTGCTGGTGCTTTAGCTACATCTGAGAATAAGAGAGCAGTAGGGCCTTTCAAAGCTTCTATTACTTCTGCATATCCTTTTTCTGCGGGTGCACTCTCTAAAGCTTTCTTAACGAGTGTGTTTTTCACAACACGCATTTCGATGCCTTTTTCAAAGAACATACCACGTAGAACTGTTGTCTTTTCTGCTGACAAAGTTGATGAGTCGGTCACGTAGAAAAATGAAGATGTTTCAAATTTCGTTTTCAACTCCTCAATCATCGCCGTTTTTTCTGCCTTATTCATAATAAGATATTTTTGGACTGAAAGATTAAACCTTCAGCGACGATTATTTAATTGATTTAGGGTCAATCTTGATACCTGGAGACATCGTAGATGCCATAGTCACAGATTTCATATAGATACCCTTTGCAGATGAAGGTTTCATTTTCACCAAAGTAGTAAGCAATTCATTTGCGTTTGCTTGCAACTGTGCAGGTGTGAAGCCTACTCTACCAATAGAAGAGTGAATGATACCGAATTTATCAACACGGAAGGCAATCTTACCACCTTTCACATCTCTAATTGCATCACCAACATTCATGGTTACAGTACCCGTTTTCGGGTTTGGCATAAGACCACGGGGTCCTAATACACGACCGATACGACCTACTTGTGCCATTGTTTGTGGCATCGCAATAGCAACATCAAAGTCAGTCCATCCATCTTGGATTTTCTTCACTAATTCTGCTAAACCAACGTAGTCGGCTCCTGCTTCTTTAGCTTCTGCTTCTTTGTCTGGTGTTACGAATGCAACAACTTTTTTCGATTTACCAGTACCACTTGGTAGTGTTACTGTACCACGGATAGCTTGGTCAGCTTTACGTGGATCAACTCCCAAACGAATGTGTACATCTACAGATGCATCGAATTTAGTTGTGTTGACTTGTTTTACCAAGGCACAAGCTTCATCGACAGTGTATAGCTTTTCACTATCCACTTTTTCGTTTGCAACTTTCCGTTTTTTCGGAACTCTTGCCATTTTAATTAAATTTTAAAGAGTAATAAATACTCTTAGATGAGGTAATTAGCGCCATAAAAAACTTAATTTTCACGGCTCCCTTCTTGAATTGTACAAGTTGAATGATTATAAATTACTCAATCAACATTTATACATTTCTAAGCTTCTGCTTCTGGAGCACCTTTTACGATGACACCCATAGAGCGAGCTGTTCCTGCCAACATGCGCATACCGCTTTCTACGGTAAAACAGTTAAGGTCAGGCATTTTATTTTCAGCGATTGGACGCAATGCTTCCCAGTCAATAGTCGCGACTTTGTCACGATTAGGTACTGCTGAACCACTTTTCAATTTCGCTGCTTGTAAAATTTGTGCAGATGCTGGTGTCGTTTTAATTACAAAGTCAAAAGACTTGTCTTTGTAGACAGTAATTAAAACTGGCAAAATTTGCCCTTGCTTCTCTTGGGTCTGCGCGTTAAAACGCTTACAGAATTCCATGATATTTACACCCTTCGCACCCAATGCAGGTCCTACTGGTGGTGCTGGGTTAGCCGCGCCACCGCGTACTTGCAACTTTACGAACGTTTCGATTTCCTTAGCCATTACAAAAAAAATTTGGACTAGTGAGAAATGAAGAGCATTCACATTAAATCAAAAAATAATACTTGGTATCTTTTTTGCCTTAAAACCTGTGTATAACTTTTGCTTTTCTCTAAAAGTCTAATATATAATGCTCAATTCGAGGTCAAGCCCCGTTTATTCCGACTTATCTTACTCAAAAAAGGAGAAGTTCATTGAGTAATTCAGCCAATTTTACCACTAATCTCAAAAGGGAAGCAAAACGGATTTGAATTTTATAATTAAACTCAAGCGTTTCGGAGCATTTGTGGCTATATCTTTACACAAAAAATTACCGAAGCCATAGACTACGGTAACTTTCTATATTTTATTGTTGTTTGTCAACTTGAGTATAGTTCAATTCTACTTCGGTACCTCGACCAAAGATTTTCACCATTACTTTCATCTTCTTTTTATCGTCGTTGACTTCTAGTACATCACCCACGAACTCGCTAAACGGTCCGTCGATAATTTTAACAGTTTCACCTACGATAAACGGCTCAACCATTTGTTCACCTAACTCTGAGTTTTCATCTACTTTACCTAAGAGGCGGTGTGCTTCGACATCTCTCATCGGAATTGGGTTTGTTTTACCCAAAAAGTGAATAACATTAGGTGTATTTGCGATAGCTGCAATCATTTCTCCTGTAAAATTATCAGGAGTTGCTTCTACCATCATGTAACCTGGAAGGATGTTTCTTTCAGAAATCATCTTTTTACCGTTACGAATCTTATATACTTTTTCTGTAGGAACAATAATAGAACGAACAAATTCTCCCCAGTTATTACGCTGAATTTCCAATTCTACACGCTCTTTAATCTTACGTTCCTTACCACTGATAACACGAAGAGAATACCACTTTGTGATTGGACCTGCTGGTTTGGCTGGCTCCTCTTTCTCTTTTGCTACGGGGACATTGTCTTCTGTAGTTGCCTCTGCTGCTATTGCCGCATCTGTAGGCACTTCACTATCATCATCATCCAGACCCAACATATCATCTAATTCCGCAGACACATCTTCTGCAACCGTTTCTGGAGCAGTCTCTTCCGCTTGATTTTGCGGTTCTTGTGTTTCTTCTTCCGGTTTTTGCAATTCGTCTTCCATGCTATCGTGCAGTTTTAGAATGATTATTTTTGAATTTTAAATAAAGCAGATTATACAGCTTTAAACAAAACCCAGTTCACTAAATCTTAAATCTTCTTAGAGATTATAGATGAAATCAACTAACAAAGTTTTTGCTGCTGCACCTAAGATGTAGATAATAGCAGTAAAAATCAGTGTACCGATAATAACTGCGATTGTATTCTGCTGAAGGCTCGCGAAACTTGGCCACGTTACTTTATTCATCAACTCATTGTAACTTTCCTTCAAATACAGTTTAATAGAATCCATTGTTTTTCTTTTTATAGTGTGAATTGATTTTCAATAGAAAAAGGAGGACATCAATTCAAATTGCAATATTCTCTCTACAAAATAACAGTTGATGTGAAACACCAACTGTTATTTTGTAAGAAAATCTTACATTTTGCACGGACTGAAGGGCTCGAACCTACGACCTGCGGTTTTGGAGACCGCTGCTCTACCAACTGAGCTAAGTCCGCGTGTATTATAGGATTTCAATTATAAAATAGAAATCCTATAACATGCGAAAATTAAGCACCCCAAAAAAGGGATGCTTAATTCGCTTTATCATAAAAACTCTTACGAGTTTTCTTATTCGATGATTTCAGTTACCTGACCTGCACCTACTGTACGTCCACCTTCACGGATTGCAAAACGAAGACCTTTCTCCATTGCAATTGTGCTTAATAACTTAACTTCAAGAGTTACGTTATCACCAGGCATAACCATTTCTACGCCTTCTGGCAAGTGTACATCACCAGTTACATCCGTAGTACGGAAATAGAACTGAGGACGGTATCCGTTGAAGAAAGGAGTGTGACGTCCACCTTCATCTTTACCTAATACGTACACCTCACATTTGAAGTGTTTGTGCGGGTTAACAGAACCTGGCTTACAGATTACCATACCACGCTTGATAGCTTCTTTGTCGATACCACGTAACAACAATCCAGCGTTATCACCAGCTTCTCCACGGTCCAAGATTTTGCGGAACATCTCCACACCTGTAACAACTGAAGTTAATGGCTTCTCATCTGGCGCTTGCATTCCAATAATCTCAACTGGATCACCAGTGTTGATTACTCCACGCTCTACACGACCTGTAGCAACTGTACCACGACCTGTGATAGAGAATACATCCTCGATAGGCATCAAGAATGGCTTATCTACATCACGCTCTGGCTCAGGGATTTCTGCATCACATGCAGCCATTAGTGCGCGAATTTGGTCAGCAGCAGCAGCATCTCCTTCAAGAGCTTTCAATGCTGAACCTGGGATGACAGAAGAACCGTCACCGTCGAATTCATACTGGTCTAGAAGTTCACGAACTTCCATTTCTACCAACTCAAGCATTTCCTCATCATCAACAAGGTCAACTTTGTTCATGAATACAACAATTTTCGGTACACCTACCTGACGTGCAAGCAAGATGTGCTCACGAGTTTGAGGCATTGGACCGTCTGTTGCAGCACAAACTAAAATCGCGCCGTCCATTTGGGCAGCACCAGTAACCATGTTCTTTACGTAATCCGCGTGACCTGGACAGTCAACGTGAGCGTAGTGACGGTTAGCTGTTTCGTACTCTACGTGAGCAGTGTTGATAGTGATACCACGTTCTTTCTCCTCTGGTGCACCATCAATCGCATCGTAATCCATCTTCTGGGCAAGACCATCACCTGATAATACATATGTAATGGCAGCCGTCAGAGTGGTCTTACCGTGGTCAACGTGACCGATTGTTCCGATATTTACGTGCGGTTTATTCCTTTGAAATGTTTCCTTAGCCATCGGTCAATAATTTTAACTGACGTTTATTAAATTTGTTTCTAAAAATTGCTCCGAAGCAATTCGGAACAGATCTGAGCCAAAGGAGGGATTTGAACCCTCGACCCCTTCCTTACCATGGAAGTGCTCTACCCCTGAGCTACTTCGGCTTTAATAACTACTGATTGTCTAATAATTAAACAACCAATACTACTACTTAGCTTATAAGCTCAAAATAAAGCGAGTAACAAATGTAAATTTGCTACCGAGTCAATTTACGTCTACTCACTTAAAAAGTTTCGTAAACGCTTTCCATTCGAAAAAACAAGGCTCTGTTTTTTCGAAAGAAAATTATACAGAGCGGGAGACGAGACTCGAACCCGCGACCCTCAGCTTGGAAGGCTGATGCTCTACCAACTGAGCTACTCCCGCTTGTTTTCGACACACACTGTAAATAAATTCAGCATATATCTAAAATCCATAATTTCAATTTAAAAGAAGAAAAGGGATGATTTTGAAATAACCATCCCTTATTCTTGTTGGTGTGGGGGTGATAGGAATCGAACCTATTCAGACGTAGTCACTGGATTTACAGTCCAGCCCGGCTCTCCAACTCCGGCGCACCCCCTTCTAACGAAAAACCATCTTGACTTATCAAGATTTTCAAATTGTCAATAAAGAACAAATTTGAGCCAACAAGCGGACTCGAACCGCTGACCGGCTGATTACAAATCAGCTGCTCTACCAGCTGAGCTATGTTGGCTGGTACACATTAAATTAATATTCAATATTGATGCCATTTCTCGCTTTTGAGAAATGTCTCATTCGCTATGTTTTCGTTAGCGGCTGCAAAGATAGAACACTTTTTGGAAAAGTAAAGCCCTTTTTTAATTTATTTTTAAAAAGTGTTCTTTTTTTTTCTTTTCATCCCCATTATACTAGGCTAATTGGTTTTGCAAGTTCCGTATTATGAAAAATTTTAATTTAAGTTTAAAAAAAAACGGGCAAAAGAATTTTGAAAATATCCTTTTGCCCGTTACAACATTTTTATAGCTAGAAATAGTTCCGCTACATTAAAAAGTTGTCAACTTTTCTTTATATTTTTTTATTTGGCGCTCTAATGCCGTAACAGTTTCCGTAATTGCCTTTTCGTAAGACTCTGCACGAGATGATGCAAACAATGTATCACCTGGCACATTTAAGCGAATTTCGGCTTCGCTTTTATTTCTGCTATCTGAGGTTTCTTTTAAAGTAACATCGGCAGCGATAATTCTATCAAAGTATTTGGTCAAACCATTGACCTTTTTTTCAGTGTATGCGGTTAAACGTTGGCTACCATCAAATTCTACGGTTTCTAAGTTAATCTTCATTGTAAATCTTTTTTAGTTCTTCGCTCGCAATAGTGGCGAGTTGTTAATATTGTGGTTCAGGATATGTAAACTTATTGACTAAATATAAACGGTCATCTAATCAACAAGTAGATTAATAACACTTATCCCCTTCCTTATGTTTACTTCTGAGAAACAATAAAGCCGATTCGAGTATTAAATCGAATCGGCTTTACCGCGAGTTTTCTCGAATAATCTAAGTCTAGAACGAAATATTATTTTCGCTTAGCTTGTTGCTTATTTTTATAACGCTTTATTTGTCTTTTCAGATTATCAATGATAGCGTCAATAGATGCTTCAAAAGTTTTCTGTGAGTGCTTAGCAATTAATACTTGTCCAGGAAGATTTACTCTGACTTCTGCTACTTTATCTTTTACCTGCCCTGTATTCTCTAATTTTAAGACAACTCTGGCATCAATAATCCTATCAAAAAGCTGTTCTAACTTCGCTAATTTTGCATTGATGAACTCTATAAGTTTCGTGTCTGCTTTGAAAGCTACTGCATTGGTGTGAATCGTCATAAGTCGTAAATTTTAAAGGTGTAAAGAAAATTTTGCACTTAAATTTAAATAAGAGGTGTGAATATTTCACATGGTAATGTTTGACTCCTTAACTCCCCTATTTAAATGTAGTACAATTTAAATTAATGTAAGTTTGTTATCATACTGTATTTTTATGAAAAAATTGGTTTCTAACTATCAGTTCCCTTTCCTTTGGGATGGGCTTGTTGATAAATCTCCTTAAGTCGTTCGATGCTATTATGTGTATACACCTGCGTTGCCGCTAAGCTCGAATGACCCAAGAGTTCTTTTACAGCATTCAAGTCTGCTCCGTGGTCTGATAAATGTGTCGCAAAACTGTGCCGTAAAACGTGGGGGCTGCGCTGCTCTACCGTACTCACCTTAGATAAGTATCGCTTTACTACATTATATACATAACCAGAATACATAGGCTTTCCTTTGTCCGTCAAAAAAAGTCCTGACAAGTCTGTGTCTGGATATTCCTCTGTACGTGTAGTAAGATAAGCTTGTAAACGTTTGCGGAGGTCAAAAGAAATAGGAATAATGCGTTCCTTATTTCCTTTACCTAAAACCTTGATTTGATTTTCGTGAAAGTTGAGGTCGCCTACCTGAAGAGCTGTTAACTCTCCACGACGCATACCTGTACTATAAAGCAGGTCAAGAATCATACGATTGCGAGCACCTGAGTATCCTTCTTCAAATTTGACATCTGAAAAAAGGCGTTTAATATTTTCTTCTTTGATATATACTGGCAGGCGTTTGCCTACCTTAGGTGCGGTGACTTTCAGCATCGGATTTTTTTCGATGTGCTCGCCGCGTTGGAGGAAGTTGAAGTAAGTCTTCAGAGTAGAAAACTTGCGTGTGACCGTACGAGTAGTTGTATTTTTATTTTGTAATAAATAAACACCCCATGACCGTATATGAGTATGCCCCACTTCCTGTACGGAAGTGAGGCCACTAACTGTTTCTATATATTCGAAGAACTGCGCTAAGTCAGACTTATAAGCAGTCAACGTATGCTGCGAATACCTTTTCTCGTGTTGTAAGTAGTCTAAAAATGACGCTTGCTTCATCCTCTGTCTCTAATACTTGTTAAAACTTCCTCTCTTCAAATATAGTTATTTCACAATGTGAAAAGTTAAATTTCTTTAGTTTTCAACTAAAATAACTATTTTCTTACTAAAAATGCCGAACAAAATTTGGTTCGTTATTTTTTCATTGCTTTGGAAGTACGCTGTGATTTAATTCACAACTAAAGTATAACAAAGGACAGATAATGTCAAGTTGTATAGATTAAATTTTATTTTGTTGAAACCTTCAAAATGATTTAAACGTATACGGACACTTACTTAACAGGGTATTTACAAATTATGAGTGCGTACCGTATTTTTCTGCTTTGTAAGCTGCTTTCAACAATTCACCGCGACGTGTCACAGATGGTTTTGTGAAGTGCTTTCTACGACGCAATTCTTTCATGAAGCCTGCGCGCTCAAATTTACGCTTGTATTTTTTTAAAACGCGGTCGATGTTTTCACCGTCTTTGACATCAATAATTAACATAAAAAAACTCCTTTATTAAATGATGATAAAATCAAATCCTTTTTTCAGTTAAAGCTAACTTATTGATAATGAATACAATGAGTTAAACTAGGTTCGAAAAATCTGATTTATCGTATATTAGTATTGCATCCGCTTTTCCAAACGGTCGGCAAAGGTACGTGTTTTTTTGATAGATTGCTTAGATTCGGGTGAGATTTTTTCTGTCTATTTTTTGCGCTTTATTTACACAGAATATTCGTTGGTTACAGAGCTATCAATTAATTGAACAATAGCCTTATATTTAGCGTATGTTCATTAAACTTGTTACTTGCACATTAAAAAGACGACTTACGATAATGAAGAACGAGAGAAATAAAGGAAAATTTATTAAATCACCTGCTTTTAAAGGAGGTATGAAGGCTTTGCGCGCTTTTGTTTCTGAAAATATGCGCTACCCTCAAGATGCACTAAAAGAAAAAATAGAAGGGACGGTACATCTGCGCTACTCTATTGACCGTACTGGCAAAACATTTAATATTAAGGTGGTAAAGGGAATTGGAGAACATTGTGATGAAGAAGCAAAACGAATCATTGGCTTGTTCAAATTTGAAATGCCGAAAAATCGAGCAGGCAAGTTGATTTTTCATAAGACCTTGCAGATACATTTTCGATTACCAAAGGAGGCGGAAGTAAAAAAAGTAGAGATTGTTCCTCCTGTAGAACAGGTTATTACCTATTCTTATACTAGTTCTTCTGAAAAAGATACATATGAATATTCTATCACCGTTCCTTAGGTGCTGTTTTTACTTTAGGTTATCATCTGACCAATATTTTTCTAATTTACTTCCTGATTTTGTGTAAAACGTTTTAATTTTGAATTTTCTAATTCACCTACTGTTAAAACATATTTACATGAAGTATCTGCAGTCCTTTCTACTGCTATTATTCCCTCTGTGCTCAATTGCCCAAAGTAGCTCTTCTGCTGTAAATGCTGTAATTGACTATACAAATGTACAATTAAGTACAAATGACGCGCTAGTCAATGGAAGACCTTTTGTGCAAAAGAAAATGAATGCAGCAGGTTCTCCTTTCTTTCATCCCGAAATAGAAAAAATAGGAACCATATTTACAAAAGGGGAAGTATTCGAACAACAAACTCTACGTTATAACTTAGAGACCGATGACTTAATTCTCTCCACGACTTTACAAAATGGCGTTCCATTCGAAATCGTTCTAAACGATAATATTGTAGACTCTTTTTCTATTGGGCAGCATTTCTTCATTAGCAAACAGAATATCCCAGCATTTAAAGAGAATAAAGGATATGTAGAACGCATCTATAAAGGCGCATTCACTTTTTATCGCCTGCAAAAAGTTAGTTTCCTAAGCCAGTTTTCTGAAAAATATCCAAATGGTAAATATACTGAACCACAGGTCAGTTATTCTGTCCTGCTGTCGGGTAAGGAGATAGGAGTTTCTTCTTTGAAAGATTTCGCAGCTTTGTTTCCTAATCAAAAGAAGAAGATTATTCGATTTGCTAAAAAGGAGAAAATTCGATTTAAGAAGGCTTCTTTACCTGAGTTAATGCGACTGATGAGTTTCGTTAAATAAAAGACTTATTACCCTTATAAAATAACAAGTCTAAAGGAGATTTTAGTAAAAAATAACGACGACTGTTTATGATAGAAAAAAATAACTTCACCCTCTATATTCTGTGCTTGTTCATATTCCTACTCCAAGGCATATCTACTTTGTCGGCACAGGAAACTGCGTATCGATTAGATAGTTCTTATAATGGATTAACTTGGTCTGAATTTACTGAAAAGACAGAGCAAAATTTTGCCGTAAAATATTACTATTCGCCCGAATCTGTGCTTGGTTTACCTATTGTAAAAATAGAACAGGAATTAGCTCTCCAGCAATTTTTAACTGATTATCTGAAAACTAAAAATCTCTATGCCACAATAGACCGCTATGGTAATATTTTCTTGACTCCAAATGAAATATTAAAGACAGAAATTCCAACTAGTATTTATCCGACGCTACAAGAAAAGGAAGAAGAATCTACTGACAATCAAGTAGTTAATAATGATTTCTTGATAACTAATCAAAATTTCATTGCCTCTGTTATCGCTATTGGTGATAAACAAAAGGGGCTAAACAAAAGCTCTGCAAGCTTTCAAGGATATGTGTACGACGAACGTCAAGAACCTTTGATTGGGGCTACTATTTTTGTATCTGAAACGGGACAAGGTACAGCTACAGATATAGACGGTTTCTATACTTTGACGCTAAAAAAAGGGAAGTATAATTTAAAGATTGACAATCTCAATAGTAGCACAAAAGAAGTGCGTATCGACTTGCTTTCTGACGGAAATTTTGATATAATATTAGAAGGTAAAGAGGTTTTGTTGGATGATATTGTCGTCACTTCTTCTCGCAATGACCGCGTGCGTAATACACAAATGGGAACAGAATTACTATCGACGGAGAGTATCAAGGAAATTCCTTTAGTATTGGGAGAGAATGACATTATGAAAGTATCCACGCTCCTACCTGGTGTGCAGAGTGTCGGTGAAGGTGCCGCTGGTTTTAATGTTCGTGGGAGTCCTGCTGACCAAAACCTTTTTCTCATTGATAATATTCCTGTTTATAACACTTCGCATTTGTTTGGTTTTTTCTCTGCTTTTAATTCTGATGTAGTGGAAGAATTTTCTTTGTCAAAGAGTAATATTCCTGCGGAGTTTGGAGGTAGACTGGCTTCTGTTTTTAATGTAAAAGCAAAAACTGGTGATAAAGAAAAATACAAAGTTCGTGGCGGTATTAGCCCAATAACGGGTAGAGTACTGGTGGAAGGTCCGTTGCAAAGAGAGAAAAGTAGTTTCCTTTTAGGAGTCCGTTCTACTTATTCAAATTATATTTTGGACTTAATTGACAATCCTGATTTTAATCAAAGTAAGATATTTTTTGGTGATGCGACGGGTAAACTCTCTTTTGATTTAAATGAGAAAAATAGCTTGAATATTTTCGGTTATCACAGTTTGGACGATATCAACTTTGGTGGAAAATCTCAATTTGACAACCAGAATAGTGGCGGCTCTGCAATCTTATCTCGTGTCATCAGTCCTAGACACAATGTAGATGCCTCTGTTATTTATAGCCGCAATGCGCTTTCGGTTGAAAACAAGGAGATAGCACGTGAAGCTTATTTCCAAACTTCGGTTTTAGAACATAGAGAAGCGAAGTTAAATTTTACGCTCTTACCTACTGATAATCATAGAGTTACCTATGGTGCTAATGCTATTATTTACGATATAGACAGAGGCGAATTTTCTCCAGCGGGTGCAGAAAGCTTGGTGGAGCAAACTATTTTAGGAGAAGAAAAGGGGCTTGAAGGTGGTATTTTCCTGAGTGATGAATGGAAAATTTCGCCATTTCTAACGCTCATCGGTGGCTTGCGCTATAATTTTTACTCCTTTTTAGGACCAAATAAAGTGTATCAATATCAGGAGGGTGTCGCCAAAAATCCTACGTCTATTATAGACACTCTTAATTTTGGAAAAAACGAACGCATTACTACGCATACAGGATTAGATTATAGGCTTGGGGCGAGTTATGTGGTTTCTCCACAATTATCATTCAAAGCATCTTACAATCGCACACATCAGTATATTTTCCTTCTTTCCAATACAATCGCCCTCGCTCCTACTGACAAATGGAAACTGACAGACTACAATATTGACCCGCTGCGTGGCGACCAATATTCTGTAGGTATTTACACGAAAGTATTTAATAAAAAGGCAGAATTTTCAGTGGAAGGATATTATAAATCTACCAAAAATCTGGTTGAATATAGAGACGGTGCAGAATTGTTGGTCAATGAGTTTCCAGAACGAGATGTCTTACAAGGCGACTTGAATGCTTATGGCGTGGAGTTGATGCTGCGCAAGTCAAAAGGTCGTCTCAATGGTTGGGTAAACTATACTTATTCCTCCTCGGCGGTGACGGTTGACCAAGGTTTCTCGGGTGGACAGATAAATTTTGGAGAGTCTTATAATGCGAATTACGACAAGCCACATGCGACTAATTTAGTTTTGAATTATAAATTTAATCGTCGTGTAAGTTTGTCTTCAAATATCGTTTATGCAACGGGCAGACCCGTCACTTATCCAACCACAGTTTACACTCAAAATGGTATTCCTTTAATTAATTTCACGAGCAGAAATGCGTATCGAGTGCCAGATTATTTCAGAACAGATTTATCTTTAAAAGTAGAAGGAAACCTCAAAAAAGAAAAACTATTGCACAGCTCTTGGGTCCTTTCAGTTTATAATATGACAGGAAGAAAGAATGCCTACAACGTATTCTTTACATCAGAAAGTGGACTGGTCAGAGGATTTAAAACTTCCATTTTTGCACAGCCAATCATTTCTCTCACTTATAGCTTTAAATTCGGAAACTATGACAACTAATTGGTTTACAATGAATTACAAGATTTTATCCGTACTAGTTATCTTTTTGGCTTGTTTGATTTTCGTACCAGCTTGCACGGAAAGATTTTATCCTGAACTCACAGATTTTCAAAACAACTTGGTGGTAGACGGTCAGATAACTGATGCACTAGGACCATATAAAGTGCGGCTTTCTTTGTCTTCAGACTTAGACCGAATAGTGTATACTCCTTTGGAAAATGCGGTAGTGAAAATCATAGAAGAGAATGGAGAAAGTGAAATTTTGAGTGAAACATCGGCTGGAGCGTATCAAACAGCTAGCGATGGAATACAAGGAGTCGCAGGTAATAGTTATAAGTTAAGTATTGTCACAGCGACAGGCGACAGTTACGAATCTAGCTACCAATTATTGAGAGCGGCACCTGCTATTGCAGATGTATACGCAGAGGTCGAAAGCAAATATTTTGTTGATGCCAATGCAGAGTTTCCTGGTTATCAATTTTATGTAGATAGTGAGCCTGTTGGAGATGAAGCAACTTATCTAATGTGGTTAACAGAGGCGACATTTAGATATGAAGCAAGTGCACCAATTGATTTTACATTTACAGACCGTGTCGTTACAGAGTTTCCTTTTCCTTCGTCTTTGTTCAATTGTTGGCGCACGGATACGATTAGTAATGTAACAACATACAGTACTGCTGATTTCGTAGACTCGGCAGTAGAAGGCGTTCCTCTGCACTTCATTAAATCAGCTGATATTTCTATATCAAGACGGTATAGTCCCTTGGTAAAACAATATTCATTAAGTAAAGATGCTTATGAATTCTGGACAGGTATATCGGCTCAATTATCTTCTGACGCTGCATTGTACACAACTCAGCCTTATCAAATCAGGGGTAATGTTGAAAATGTCGCCAACCCAGATGAACCCGTTTTAGGTTTTTTCCTCGTGGCAGGCGTTACAGAAAAAAGAACTTTTTTTAATCCTCCACCCGAAACTGAGCTTTTTAATAGAGATTGTTTACATGACTATATGGCTTATGGAGGTTTATTTATAGGTTCTACTCCTCCGGGGGATTGGCCTATCTATATAACACTCGGTCCTGAGGGTCGCGCATTGATGCCTCCTGGATGTTTGGATTGTCGAGACGACGGAGGAGATGTGGTAGAGCCTGATTTTTGGGAAGAGTAGGATTGAGAGCTATCTAAATAACGTAGAAAAATAGAAAAAACTCAAATGCAAAATCAATACAAAAACTTCATTCTATTTCCGTTAATATTTATCTCTTTTTGCCTTTTAGGGCAAAAGGACAGTATGCCCCTTCCTACCGAAGAAGTAACTCTTCATACTGATAGAAATCTTTACCTAACCAATGAAAAGGTCTATTTTAAAGCTTTTTGTTTAACTGAAGGCGTATTGGAAAGTCCTCTTAGCAAGATTTTGTATGTTGAACTTTTTAATCATAAAAATCAGGTTTTCGTTCAGAAAAAATATGCTTTGAAAGGTGGCGTAGCTCAGGGAAGTATTATTGTGCCAGAAGAATTGCCTACGAATAACTACTATTTGCGCGCGTACACAGCTTATCAGAGAAATTTTGACGCGAGCATTTACTATTTGACAACTTTAAAAATTATCAATCCAAAATCTGCTGGAATTTCCATAGCTGAAGGAAATGATATAAAGTCAAATAATGATAGAATAGAGACTAATAATCTAGTATCAGATACGCCACTTTCTATCTCGACAGATAAAAAAAACTATTCTCCGCGCGAAAAAGTTAATCTAAACATAGATTTTCCTACAGATTTCGTGTCGGCATCCGTATCCGTTAGACCAATGGCTGCGGGTATAAGTACAAATAACTTCCTCAGACCTCAATCGGCAAATCTAAAAGAAGACACCTTAAAATATCTTCCTGAGCTAAGAGGTTTTGGGATATATGGTTTACTGCAAAATCCAGAAACACAAGAACCTCTTGCAGATATCCAGTGCATTATTTCCGCATTAGGAGAGAAGGCTCAAATTCACGCGACTCAAACTAATGAAGAAGGCATTTTTACATTTCAATTATCAAATTTACAAGAGGTGCAGACATTGTTCGTTGGAACACCGAAGGAGAAGACAGCAGCAGAATTATTGATATTAAGTGATTTCGCGAATGACTTCTCGGGCTTTGAGAAAGAACTACTGAGTTTTGACAGCTTGCAACATGCCTATATAGAAGACTTGTTTTTGCAGCAGCAACTATCAAAAGCATTTCCAGCTAAGGCTCTCAAGCAAGTTTATCCAGAGGATACTATTCAAACATTTTCAAATTTTAGCCAACCAGACATTACTATTCAAATAGCTGATTACATTGGTCTAGCTTCTGTAGAAGAAATATTTCGAGACATTATCCCAGCGGTAAGTGTAAAAGGCAGAGCAAACGAGCGTACTCTGACTATTTTTAGTCCAGAGACAAAGCAAACACTAAACAACCCCTTAGTACTCTTAGATAATGTCCCTATTGTTGATATTGAAGCTTTATTAAAAATAAATCCTGTAAAACTAGAACGAATAGATGTCATTACTTCTAACTATATATTAGGGGATTATTTATTTAGTGGAATTATTTCTCTGTATACAAATACAAACAACTTTGCGGATTATAAATGGTCAAATGCTTCTAGTTTTGTAGAGTACACAGCTGTTGCCGCTTCTGAATCATTTAAGCAAGTGATTTATGAAGAGCAAAACAAGACGAGCTCTTATCCTGATTTTCGCTCTACACTATATTGGAATTCTCATTTAAATCAGAAGAATAGTGAATTAAGTTTTTATACTTCTGATTACTGTACTGAATACGAAGTAATCGTACGAGGCTTTGACAAAAACGGTAACTATGGAGAAGAGAAAGCTAGATTTTTAGTAAAAAAATAAAAACCCTTTAAAATTTGCCTCTAAGGGACGTGACAGAAATAGCCTTTAAGTACTTTACAAACAAGACACAAAAACCTAAATAATTGATTTGAGCTGACATAAGAAGTATTTAAATTACCATTTTTTGATTTTTTGCTGAAAAATTGAAATACTTAAATATCTTTGCGCCACAAGATTAAAATATTTTACAATAAAACAAGCAAATAGGGGCAGCGTATCAAAAGCAGTCATCGTTCTTTACTGTAGAAAGTCCCATCAATATACACAAGCAGAATTACATTAGATTAAGTAAAAATAAATACATCTTACTCAAAACACCATAATTGAAGTAAGTCACTTTAAAATTTAATTTATTACCAATATTTTTTTATAAGTAAAGCGTAAACACTTACCAGACATTAACAGCAAATATTTTTTATAAAAGACCAGAAGAGTGGTTCTGCTGTTATTAATAATTTTCAAAAAAACTTAAAATCTATCTTGATAGATTTTCTTATTTAATAAATTTGTTGAACTAAATTATATGTATCTGCATCTGTTTTCTCAATAGATGTTTTCTCAAAAAATACAAATTTAGGTCTCATCAATTTTTCTCACATTTTTAAGTATTAAAACTGAATTAGTATGAAAAAACTTTTGCTATCTCTTAGTATGGTTCTGTTTGCTGTTAGCTTCGCGCTGGCACAAAGAACTGTTACGGGTATGGTAACCGATTCGGACAGCGAGCCGTTAATTGGTGCTAGTATACTCGTAAAAGGAACATCCTCTGGTACTGTTACTGACATTGACGGTAAGTATTCAATCAAAGTACCTGAAGGAAGTAATATGTTAACTGTAAGCTACACAGGTTACGAAGAGCAAGCAGTTGCTGTCGGTGCCTCTAATGTAGTTGACATTATGTTATCTGAAGGTGTCACTTTAGATGAATTAGTAGTTACTGCATTGGGTATCTCAAGAGAACAGAAATCTTTGGGTTATGCTGTCCAAGAAATTGGCGGTGACGAACTATCTGACTCTCGTGAGACTAACGTAGTTAACTCTTTACAGGGTAAAATTGCAGGTGTACAAATCCAAGGTAGTCCTTCTACTTTAGGTGGGTCTTCTCGTATTACGATTCGTGGTGCTAACTCTTTCTTAGGAGAGAACCAACCATTATTCGTAGTTGACGGAATTCCTATTGACAACTCTAACTTCTCTGACAATTCACAGCAACGTGGATTTGGTGACGATACTGCACCGTATGATTACGGTAACATGGCTCAGGATATCAATCCTGAAAATATCGCTTCTTTGACAGTATTGAAAGGTGGTGCTGCATCTGCATTGTACGGTAGTCGTGGTGCAAATGGTGTTATCATCATTACGACAAAAGACGGTAGTGGTCAGAAAAAAGGATTAGGTGTTGAAGTAAACTCTTCTATTGCTTGGGACCAAGTAAACAACCTTCTTCCTCACCAAAGCCGATATGGTGGTGGTGATATCCTTGATACGGAAAGTGGTTTCGATGAAGTTATAATAGACGGTGTCACTCAACTTGTTCCTATTTATGCAAAGGACGGTTCTTGGGGACCTAAACTTGATGGACAAATGGTACGTCACTGGGACTCTTGGGACCCACAATCAGCTAACTTCGGTGAGTTGCGTCCATGGTCTGCACCTTCTGCAGGTTACGAAGAGTTTTTCGAAACAGGTGTTACAGTACAAAATGGTGTAGCTATTTCTGGTGCAAGTGATAAAGCTTCATTCCGTATGGGCTATACAAACTTAGACCAATCAGGTACATTACCTAATGCAGAACTACAGCGTAACTCTTTGAGTTTCAACTCTAGCTTGCAAGCAACAGATAAGTTGAAGGTAAACATCGTAGGTAACTACGTACGTACAGATGCAGAAAACCGTAATGTAACAGGTTACAATAATGCAAACCCGTTACAAGCCTTCACTCAGTGGTGGCAAACTCAGTTGGATGTAGACCGTTTGAGAAATTCTGAATGGACAAGCGGACAACAAAATACATGGAACTCTGTCGGTGTAACTAAAGATGCTGATAACAACTTCTTAGGTTACAATGCTGACCCAAGATTTTTTGATAACCCATTTTGGGTAAGAGACAATTACTTGCAAGAGGATACACGTAACCGTTTTTACGGAAACATTAACTTAACTTACGAATTGACAGAAAACTTATCTGTTACAGGTCGTACAGGTACGGATTTTTACCAGTTCTCTACAAGACAAGGTATTCCTATCGCTTCTGTTGAAACTGCTGAATACAGTGAAGTAGAGCGTCGTTTCCAAGAAAACAATACAGAAGTTCGTTTGAACTACAACAATACATTTGGAGATTTCTCTTTAAATGGTAGTGTAGGTGGTAACAGTATGCGTCAATTTGTACGTAGTACAACTTCTCAGACAGTAGGTGGTTTATCATTAGAAAACTACTACAATATTCGTAACTCAAGAAGTAACGCTACTGTAGAGACAGATGAAGCTAACAAAGCAATTAACTCTGTTTTTGCATTTGCATCTTTGGGCTACAAAAACTTCTTATACTTAGATGTTACAGGTCGTAATGACTGGTCTTCTACATTAGACCCGAACAACAACTCTTTCTTCTACCCTTCTGCTTCTGTGAGTGCAGTATTCACTGATATGCCAGGTGTTGATTTAGGAGTTATTTCTTTTGCAAAAGCACGCGTAAGTTGGGCACAAGTAGGTAATGATACTGACCCATACCGTGTTTATGATGTATATGACCCACAGATTCCTAATCAAGGTACTTTCTCTCGTTACTCTTTACCAAATGCAAAGAATAACTTGTTACTTCAGAATGAGTTGACAACAGAATATGAAGTAGGTATTGATGTACGTTTATTCAAAAACCGTTTAGGTATTGATGCAGCGTACTACACACGTACTACTGTTGACCAAATCTTTGAAGTACCTGCATCAGCAACTACTGGATTTACATCTCGTTTCTTGAACGCAGGTGAAATGAGAAACTCAGGTATTGAGTTAGTTTTATCTGGTACTCCAATTAAGACTAACGATTTCTCTTGGGACTTAGGTGTTAACTTCACTACGTTGAACAACGAAGTTGTTAGCTTAGCAGACGGTGTTGAAAGTATCGCAATTGGTGGTACTTGGGCAGCTGACTTGCGTGTTGCTGAAGGTTTTGGTTACATGGCTTTATTTGGTCAAGATTACATTCGTGAAAACTACGAAGAAGATGCAGAAGGTAATATCACTCGTAATGAGGGAAGACCAACAGTTAATGAAGATGGTATTTACAACTTCACTGATGAGCGTGTTTACTTGGGTTCTGCTATCGCAGACTTCGTAGGTGGTATCAGTACAGCATTAAACTATAAAGGTTTTAGCTTAAGTGCTTTATTAGATTTCCAAAAAGGTGGTGTTGTACACTCTACTTCACTACAATGGGCGAAATACTCAGGTATGCTTGATGAAACTGTAACTTTCAACGGTGTTGATGACATCCGTGAAACAGGTTTAATCTTACCAGGTGTGAAAGCAGACGGTTCAGAAAATGATATCGCTATCATGGACCCACAAAACAACTACTTCCAGAGTCAATGGAGAGTTGCTGCACCAAATGTATATGATGCAAGTTTCTTAAAATTACGTGAAGTACGTTTAGGTTACACTTTGCCAAATTCAGTATTTGGTAATACATCATTACGTGATATGCGTATCAGCGTTTACGGTCGTAACTTAGCAATCTTATCTGCTGATTTACCTCACTTAGACCCACAAGGTGTTAATGGTGCTGGTAATGCACAAGGTTTAGAAAATGCTCAAATTCCATCTACACGTACAATTGGTGTAAACTTGAGTTTCAAACTTTAGATTCATTACATAATATTGTAAATGTACCAATCGTTTATAATATTTGATGCTAATTAAATAGAGCTTTAAATTCACTTGGCTACAATAAAATATAGCCTTGTAAAAGCTTCATTTATGAAGTAAACTTTAATTAAAAATCAATTGACATGAAGAGTCAAAATTAAATTTTGACTCTTCATAATCAATTTTTAAATATCTTTTTCAATATGAAAATTAATTTAAAATTAAGTCTCGCAGCACTTGCAGGTATTTTCCTCTTCGGAATGACCAGCTGTGAAGATATTACAGAACTAAATGTAGACCCAAACAGTCCAACACAAGTCCCTGCAGTAAACTTAGTTGTCCAAGCTCAATATGAGTTGAACGATCGTTTACACAGTCGTAACTACAACGCAGAATGGACAATGTTGGTCACTCAGATGTGGTCTCAAGTTGAATATGCAGAAGAATCTCGCTTCGTAGTTGACGGTAACTCTTTTAATGATGCATGGATTGACTTATACGCGAATGTGTTAAGTGAGTTAAATGTAGCTAAAGGAATCATTACAGAAGACGAAGGTATCGCGGCAGCTGAAAAAGCTAACCAATTAGGTATCATCAGCATTTTGGAAGCATATACATACCACGCATTAGTGGATGGATACGGTAACATTCCATTTTCTGCAGCTTTGCAACCAATAGAAAATCCATTACCATCTTATGATAGCCAAGAAGCTGTCTATACTGGTATTGTTTCTAAATTACAAGCTGCTTTAGCTTCAATGGATGCAGGTGCTGCTTCTTTTGCTGGCGGTGAGCCAATTTATAATGGCGATGCAAGATCTTGGATACGTTTTGGTAACTCTTTATTGATGCGTGTTGCATTACGTATGTCTGATGTAGACGAAGTAACTGCACGCTCTGTAATTGGAGGTATCGGCGAATTAATTACTGATAATTCACAAAATGCAATATGGGCATTTGATGCTAACCCTGGTATCGCTAACCCACTATTCATCGACAGTGATATTAACGGACGTGATGACTTTGGTGTTTCTGATGTCTTAGTTAATACATTAACAGAAAAAGGTGACCCACGTATTTCTGCTTATGCAGCGTTAAATGTTTCAGACGAGTATGTAGGTATGCCTTCTGGTCTTCCTGATGCTGAAGCGTTTGCTTTAAGTTCAATCACTTCTCGTCCAGCTGCAGGTGTACGTGCAGCTACAGCACCAGCGGTGATGATGGATGCAGCTGAAGTTAACTTTATGTTAGCAGAAGCTTACCAAAGAGGTCTTTTAGATGGTGATGCTGCTGCTGCTTACGATGCAGGTGTTACTGCTTCTATGAACTTCTGGGGTTTCTCTGATGCTGATGCTATCAGTACTTACTTGGCAGCTAATGCATATGATGCAGCTAACTGGAAAGAATCTGTAGGTGTTCAAAAATGGTTGGCATTTTACATGAACGGACCACAAGCATGGGCTGAATGGCGTCGTTTAGACCAGCCAGAATTGGTATTACCTGCTGCTGCTGTAAATGATGTTATTCCAGTACGTTTACCTTACCCTGTTTCTGAGCAGACTCGTAATGGTGAAGAATTAGGAAAAGTAACAAGTAACCCGAATGATTTGAGTACCAAATTATGGTGGGACGTAAACTAATAAATCATTAGTTTATTGACTTAAATAAAGAAGCAACCTTACCCTCGTGTTTGGTTGCTTCTTTTTTTTGCCCTTTTCGTTTTGACTACGACAGTTCATTCAGATAAAAAAAACTAAATTAGCTTATTGTTGGTTGTGAAGATAGGTGACACTATTTATTTGCTTTTGTAAAAGTAAAATAACGAATACAGTTTCACAATACTATAAATCATAGTCTTCAATTATAAAAAAACAAAAATGCTATTAAGAATTACCATATTCCTATCTATACTATTTTTTACGTCTTGTAAAAAAGAAACACCTACTATTATTCCTTCTGATAGCTCTGAGGGCAGTATTACCGTTTTGTCCGATGAATTTGAAGGGGAAGCAATCGTTGTCGTTGGTAGTGAAAAAAGTAATTTCATGATAGCTTTTAATAGAAAGACTGCAGACGGGACTCTGCTTGATTTTCAAGTTGTACAGCGGAACTTCCCTGCTGTCATGAAAGATAACGAGGGAAATAATTGGAATATAGAGGGAAGAGCCATAGAAGGACCCCGCGAAGGAGAGCAATTAGTTTCGGTCAATTCTTACATTGGTTTTTGGTTTGCTTGGGCGACGATGTTCCCTGGTCTCAATATTCATTCAGGGGAAGAACATTCAGGTAATATATCTGCTAACTCACCTGCTGTGGGCTGGACTATTCCGACTGAAAATGTATTTACCGTTTTAGGTCAAGATGCTATTCCAGCAGTAGATGCTCCACAGTTTGAAACTTATCTTGAAAGAGATTTTATTGAAGCAGGAGCTTATTTTATTGAAGACAATGATTTAGTGATAGTTGTAACAATAGGAGATGAGACAAAAATATATCCACACTCTATTCTCAATTGGCATGAAATCGTTAATGATGTTGTAGATGATTTTAGTTATTCCTTGTCATTTTGTCCTATTACAGGAACAGCCACCATGTGGAATAGAACACAGAACAATATCACGACAACATTTGGTGTATCTGGTTTACTATATAATGGAAATGTCATGCCTTATGACCGTGAAACCGAGAGTATCTGGTCACAAATGCGCCAAGATTGTGTAAACGGTCAACTGATTGAAGATAAAATGGAGATTTATCAAGTACTTGAAACCAAATGGAGTACAGCAAAGCAGTTATACAGAGAACCTCTCGTAATGACAACGGAAACTGGATTTGGCAAAGATTATACAGTAAATCCTTATGAAAGTTATATTACAGACAACGACTGGCTTTCCTATCCGATTGAGTATGAAGACGACAGATTACCAAATAAAGAGCGCGTGTTAGGAGTTATTATCAACGGTAAAGCAAAAGTTTATCAGTTTAAAAATTTCCAGTAGACTTATGCCTCATTCAATCAAATTCTTTTTGCTTATTACCTTATTATTCCTTGCTGTCAACGCTGGATATAGTCAAGGTTGTTGCTCTGGAGGGACACCACTTTCAGGTAATCTGGACATCGCAGCAAATCCTTCGAAAACTCTTTCTGTTCGCTTGATTTATGATAATAATAAATTGCAAGATTTACTGGTACAGACTAAAGAACTGGAAGACAAGACTCGAACAAGGTTAAGTAATTCGGTATTGCTACGCCTAAATTATGCGCTCAACAAACGGATTGCTCTGACGACTCTTTTTTCATACAGCAACCAGATTGAAAATGTAGACTTTCTAAATTTTTCTAGTAGTTCGCAGGGAGTCGGCTTAGGAGATATTGTTTTTTTCGTACAATACAATTTCATTAATAGTAATAAAACGGGTCTATCGACAGCTCTAGGTATCAAAGCACCTACAGGTAAAATTGATAGGATAAATGAAGAAACCAACTTATTGTTACCGCCCGATTTACAACCAGGAACAGGCGCGCTCGATTACCTCTTTAGCTCTCAATATGCCCGCAAAAATATTGCTGATAAAAATTTCGACCTTCATGCAGGTTTAACTTATCGCTTAACTGCCCCTGCGGAAAGGTTTAATAATCAACAAATTTATGAGTTTGGAAATGAATTTCAATTCTTCACGGGATTGAGCAAGAGTTTTTATATTAAAAAAAGCATCCTTGCGCCACAGTTGACTTTGCGTTATCGTCATACTGACTTTGATAAAACAAACGAAATAAAGACAGCGAATACTGGAGGGCACTGGACTTATCTTTCGCTTAGTTCTTCGTACACACACAGCTCCAAAGTGTCTTTCTTTATACAAGGCTCTTTTCCGCTCTATCGCAATCTAGACGGCGTACAACTAACGACTTCCTACAGAATTACCACGAGTGTCAGCTACTCCTTCTCTTTTAAAGAAAATCTTGAAGTTATTGATGCTTTTTGAGTCAAAAAAAAAAACAATAAATTGCATATTGCGTTATTTGGGAGTTATACGAGATAATTAAAAAAGCAATAATGCACGATATCCAACCTCACTTCCGCTGGCGCGATAAATATGAATCTTCTAGAGATTCAAAATCTCCTTTTGCAGGAAGACAGTACAGCGAATTTCAATATTCTCAGAAGATTTACAATTACTTTATTCATCCTCAATGGGATAATTTTGGCTCCCCTACTCTTTACATGAAAATCCTTTTCGTGGATTACGATAAAGGCTTTGCTATATTTGAGTTTATCGGCGAATGGAATGACGCTGTTACTAATGATATTATGTTTTTGAAAAGAGATGTAATAGACGAGATGACCAAACGTGGCATTTATAAATACATTTTGCTCTGCGACAATGTCCTTAATTTTCATGGAGAAGATGATGATTATTATGAAGAATGGTGGGATGACATCAAAGAAGACGAAGGCTATATTGTCATGCTAAACCTACTCGAACATGTAGAACAAGAGGTAAAAGACACCCGTCTACATCAATATCTCAACTTTGGAGGGATATTCAATGATATAGCTTGGCAAGGCTTAAAGCCTAAGTTACTGTTTGGTTTAGTTGAAAAGCTACAAGATGAAGGTTTGCAATATCTGGGAGACTAAAACAGGCAGTTGTTTATATTATACCGAATATTCATAGGTAAATTTTGTTTTTTAATTAAAAAGGGTAAAATTCGCGTTGGTTTTGAAGACTAAAGTCATTCAAAATACCACATTCAAAATTCAAAATTAATTATATCTGTGAGTAAAAAATTGCAACAGGGTCTAATTGGATTATTCAGCTTAATCTCCCTTTTCTCGGGCTATAAGATGTATAGCCTCGTACAAGCAGAAGAATTATGGGGGCATTTACCTCTCTTTTTATTCACTTCTCTTTGGGCGGTCATCGTTTTATTCATTGGCAGTCGCTACTCCAAACATCCAAAAAACTGGCGTTGGTTGGGGCTTTCTACTTTGAGTGGTGTTTTGCTTTCTGTTGGTTTTCCTCCAATTCCGTTACCGATTTTGATGTTTATTGGTTTTGTACCGCTGTTGATGATTGAGAAAGAAATCGCGGATGACTCCCCTACTCCTTCCAAAAGATTATTATTGCGTTACGCCTATAATGCCTTTGTTGTTTGGAATATTTTGACAACTTGGTGGGTAGGAAATACGGCATTCGTAGCCGGTATCGTCGCTATTTGGTTGAATGCATTATTTATGTGTGTTCCTATTTTGCTGTTTCATCAGACAAAACATAAAGTACCACGCGTCGCTTATGCAGCCTTTGCAGCTTATTGGTTGTGTTTTGAATTGCTGCATTTAAACTGGGAAATATCATGGGTTTGGTTAAACTTAGGTAATGCTTTTGCGGATTTTCCTTCTTGGATTCAATGGTACGAATATACGGGTGCTTTTGGTGGTTCGCTATGGATTTTGATTGCCAATATCTTTATTTTTAGAGCATTAACACCTTATTTTTATCAAAAGGAAAAACCACAAACGCTAGGGATTATAAAAGCAGGTGCATTGGTTCTTGTTCCTATCTTAGCTTCTCTGGTGATGTATTTTAATTATACAGAAAAAGGGGAAGGAATAGAGGTTATCGTCGGACAACCTAACTACGAACCGCATTTTGAGAAGTTTACGATTGATAAAAATGTGCGCGACCAACAGGTTTTAGATTTGGCAATGAGCAATATCACGCCCAAAACAGAATATTTCATTCTGCCAGAAACAGTATTTAATAGCGTAAAAGAAGATGACCCGCAATCCAATAAAACAATAAAACGCTTTCAGGCTGTTCTAGATAAGTTTCCAAAAGTAAAAATAGTCAGTGGCGCAAGTGCCTATAATATACTAAAAAATGATGAAGCAGATACTCCTGCCACACGCACGACTTACAGAAAAGATGGAAGTATAGGTATGCGTTACGAGGGCTTGAATGCTGCGGTACAATTGCAAAAAGACCAACCGATACAGTTTTATCGTAAGTCAAAATTTGTCCCTGGAGCGGAATTATTGCCTTACAAAAAGGTATTTTTCTTTCTAAAACCATTGGTAGAAAAACTAGATGGAAGTATGGAAGGATTGGGCACACAGCCTTATCGCACGAACTTTAATAGCACAACAGCGACGGTCGCTCCTGTCATTTGCTATGAGAGTGTGTTTGGTGCATATCATACAGAATATATCCGCAATAGAAAAGATGCACCTGGCGCAGATTTTATTGCCATCATGACAAATGACGGCTGGTGGGATAATACTGCGGGACACAAACAACACTTGGCTTTTGCTTCTCTGCGCGCGATTGAGACTCGGAGAGATATTGCTCGCTCAGCCAATACAGGTATTTCAGCATTCATTAATCAACGTGGCGATATTATTTCTCAAACAAAATATAATGAACGCACCACACTCAAAGATACAGTGCATCTAAACAAGGAAACTACCTTTTATACACTCTGGAAAGACCTAATTGCACGCCTTGCGCTATTTACGGCAATAATTTTGCTTTTACAGACATTGGTAAAGGGACGATTACCTGAAAGAAAAAATATTTAGGTGTCCTATTAGACTTTTGACACAGAACTTAAAGTTTTCAAATTCTTTAAAAATGAGCTTGACAACATTCTACGTCTATTAATCGTTTTTAAGTTGTAGAAAACTGCGTGGAGGGATGAAGCGCTTGCACTTTTCCTCATTCATACTGTAACTTTGTATCGAATAAACACGTCAAAACTGTACTATCTTTTGAATAAAAATAATTTTAGAATGAAGCCTATATTTTCTTTCTTTTCATTCTTGTTTCTTTTGAGTTTCTCAATGGATGCGCAAATCCCTGTTGATGGAAGTGACGAGCAGCCAATTTTGTTGCAAAATCCTTCATTTGAGGATTTTCCAAAATTGAGTCATACGCCTTCCTCTTGGTTTGATTGTGGGTTTCCTGGTGAAAGTCAAGTTGATATTCATCCTGTGCCAGCGAGTGAATTTCAGGTGGACAAAACAGCTTATGAAGGCGAAGCATACTTGGGTATGGTCGTCCGCGAAAACGAAACATGGGAAGCTATTGGTCAACGTTTAAGTTCTCCTCTTCAAGGTGGCAGTTGTTATGAATTTAGTATTCACTTAGCGCGTTCTGCGACTTATTTGAGTGCATTGAGTAGCAAAGGTCTTGATATTGCATCGGCAGCTCCAAGAAAAATAAACTTTGCTACTCCCATTAAATTAAGAATTTGGGGTGGCAACGGATATTGTAAAAAAGCAGAACTATTAGCGGAAAGCAGCCTTGTCATCAATACGCGTTGGTTAGAGTTTAATTTTCGCTTTGAGCCAAAACAGAGTTATAGTTACATAACTTTTGAAGCCTTCTATCAGACTCCTTGTCCATTTCCTTATAATGGAAATATTCTCTTAGATAATGCACAGCCAATTGTTCCCGTTCCTTGTAATGATGAGCCTGCAATCGCTGCCGTTATCGAAACTCAACCTGATAATCCTGCTCCGAAAGTTCCGGAGCCTTCGACTAATACGAAGCCTGATGAGACAGCAGTAATAAAACCGACTCAACCTGCTGCACCGACAAGTAGATACAACAGCAAAGAGAAATTTAAAGTAGGTCAAACCATTCTTGTCAAAAACCTTCAATTTGACGCGGATAGTACCAGAATACCTCCACGTTCTTATGAAGCTATGGCAGAATTATTGGATTTTCTTGTCGAAAACGGTGATTTGAAAATAGAGATTGGTGGACACACGAATGGACAACCTGCAAAAGAATATTGTGATTATATCTCTAATGCACGTGCAAAAACGGTGGCTGATTATCTAATTGAACGTGGTATTAATGCAAATCGTCTGAAATATGTCGGCTATGGTAAAGACAAACCACTGGCATCCAATCGAACGGCTTATGGCCGAAAACTCAATCAGCGAGTGGA
>CALDUB010000015.1 GCA_937923465.1 uncultured Saprospiraceae bacterium | reverse complement strand
AGGGGTCAGGCTATTTTGACTTAGTCACTTATAGCCCTGACTCCTGACTCCTCGCCCCTGACACCTTTTTATACCGATACTCGGAATAGTTCTTCTTGTACGTGCAGAATTTTCATTCCTTTTGGTGTGCAGAGTCCACGTAAGTAGGGGACTAAGATGCCAAAGGTTAGGCGTTCTTTACTATATTCAGTTGTTGGAAATTGTTTATTGTCTTTCATTAGTTTGAGCATTAATAAGACCGTTTTGCCAACGACTTCAATGTCAATATCTGCAATGAAAATACCGTCTTCGACACCCCATTTTGATAAGTCTATCAAATTCTGGTGTGCGAAATTTCCGTTTTGTTTGTATGATTCGTGTAGTAGTCCGGGGTAGTAGTGGATGATGTCGCTAAAAAAATTAGGGTTGACTTGGTGTGAGCGACGGACGATTTTTTGGAGGAGATGACCCATTGCTTCTAAGACGTTTTCTGCGTCGGCAATAATGGCGTCATTCTCTGCGCGCACTTTGGTGTTGTAGACATCTAAGCAGGCGTGGAGTAATGTGGTTTTATCGGGAAAATGATTGTAGAGTGTACGTTTAGAGGTGCGCAATTCTTTGACTATTCGGTCAGTTGTAATCGTCTTTACTCCGTTTGTTAGGAATAAATTCGTTGCTGTTTCTATGATGTGTTCTCTTGTTATCATTTTTGATTTTGAATAAAAATGTACTGGTGGTACTTTTTTTGTTCCGCTAGTACCGCAAAGGAAAGAAAATTTTAATATGATTCCTATTTTATTGAAAAATTATGAAAAAATTAATTTGAAATGTCGGGAGTTTTACCGCAAAGACAGGGAAGCCGGGAGAGTAAATGAAGAACAAGATTTGAAAAAATTAGAATAACATTTCTATAATTACCGAAATGTAATTACATTTACCAGACAGAATTAATCACACATTCAAAGCATTAAAAATGAAAATATTAGTCATTGGCGGAACAGGAACAATAGGTAAAAGAATCGTTGAGCATTTTTCGAAAGACCACCAAGTGATTGTGGCTGGAAGGAGTTCAAAAGATTATCCTGTAGACATTGCTGATACACGCTCTATTAAAAACCTTTTTAAAAAGGTTAAAAAACAAGGAAAGGTACATGCGATTATATGTGCGGCAGGGGAGGCGAAATGGGCTGCTTTTAAGGATTTGTCTGAGACGGATTATCACATTGGTTTGCGTAGTAAGTTGATGGGGCAGGTGAATGTAGTGCGTTTGGCAAAGAAGTGTTTGAAGAAAAAAGGCTCAGTTACTTTGACTACTGGCGTATTGGCAGATGACCCTGTTTATAAAACAGCGAGTGCAGCAATGGTGAATGGTGGTGTTCATAGTTTTGTACAGGCAGCGGCTTTAGAAATGCCAAAGCAAATTAGAGTAAATGTTGTTTCTTCGGGTGCGGTTATGGACTCTTGGGATAAGTATGCGAGTTATTTCCCAGGTCATCCGCCGATTGAAATGCACAAAATGATGAACGGTTATGTGCGTAGTGTGGAAGGAAGAGGAACGGGACAGGTTATTCGAATTTATGTTTAAATAAAGAGATAAACCATGCTAAATCTATCCGCAGAAACTATTGAAAATAGCTTAAGCCCTGCTGAAATTATCGAAGCAGTTAAGACTGGCATTATTAAATGCGAATCAGGTGTTTATAAGGTGCCAACGCGGATGCATTTAGAAGGAGAAGGGATTACGAATTTGGTAATGCCTGCCATGGGAAAGCGTTATTTTTGCACAAAATTAGTCTCAGTTGTTCCAAGCAATCCACAGCGAGATTTACCTATGATTTTAGGTACGGTAGTTTTAAGTAAAATGGAAACAGGTGAAACGCTTGCTTTAATGGATGCGCCCATGATTACGGCTTTGCGGACAGCAGCTGTAGGTGCTTTGGGTTTAGATTTAATTGCACTAAAAGAAACGGAGACCATAGGTATTATTGGTTTGGGGGTACAAGGAATTTGGCAGACTATTTTTGCTTGTACTGTGCGTCCAATTAAACAAGTTTACTGCTATTCGAGAACGAAGGCAAAATTTGATTTCTTTAAAAAGAAAATACTGGAAAAGTACCCACAGATAAGCATTTATTGGTGTGAAAGTAGCGAAGAACTTGTTCAAAAATCGCAAGTAATTTATACCTGTACGACTTCAGCAAAACCTGTGTTTTCGGGAACAAAAGACTTGATACAAAACAAACGTTTTATTAGTGTTGGTTCTTTTCGAAAAGATATGCAAGAATTGCCAAATTCGGTTTATGAAGAGACGGATGTATTGATACTCGATTCAGAAGCGGCTAAAGAGGAAGTTGGAGATGTGATAAATGCTCTAAGAAATGGTTTTCTTACAGAAAATCAAGTTTTTACAATAGGGAAAATATTCGCAGAAGAAAGAAGAATTGAACATTCGCAAAATGTAGTATTCAAATCTGTTGGAATGGCGGCTTTTGATTTAGCTTTGGCGGCGGCGGTTTATGAAAAATTTATTTTTAGATAAAGAACACAGCTCTGTGAACTTTTCAAAACGTAATCAATGGAAAAAATATTAGTCATAGGAGGAGGATTAATGGGAAGTTCTGTCGCATGGAAGTTGGCGGAGCAAGGGGAGAAGGTTTTGTTATTAGAGCAACAAGGAAAGAAATATCGAAATGGTTCGAGTCTGGGCTCCGCTCGTATTTCGCGAAGTTTAGGTCCTAAGAAGGATGTTTTTTCCTTTGTCCACAATAGAACCGTGAAAGAAGTGGAAAGCTTAATTCATTTTTTGAATAAAGACAAACCTGCTAAGAAGCACAAAATGGAGGACATATACAGCACTTCACCTGTGTCCTATATCTATACCAGAGACCAATATGCCGCTATTAATAAGTTAAGATACAAAAAGCAAAGAAGGGATTATAGGCGTGCATCGGGGAATTCTGCTTTTAGAAAATTTGGTGTTACTTTAGAGCCAAACCAGGTTTTGGTTAGAGAAAATAGGAAGTATTCTGGTACTATTAACCCTGTAGAATTGATAAAAAAGCTTCGATTAGGAATTGATAAAAAGGGTGGAAAAATCAGTTTCAATACGAAAGTAACAAGTCTGATTAAGAAAGATGATTTTTTCGAACTTGAGACTCTAAATATCAAGACAAATAAAACTAAAACTATTCAAGTCAAAAAGGTCGTAGTCGCTGCGGGTGCTTACACTGTCGCTTTACTAAAAGACTTTGCACCTTATATGAATCGAGTTATTACGCCGAAAAGAGTGTTTGTTTCTCACTTCAAAATTGCAGATGAACGCTACAAGAGGCTATCAGAAGCAGAAAAGAAAAGCATTTTAGCTGCACAGCCTGTGTTTTCGCAGATTGGAAAAGAGTATTTCTCATTAATAGAAAAAATAGACAAAAATGGTTCACCTATTATTAAAGCAGGTGGTCACCAAATTCGTAGAAATATCATAGATATCAATACTGTCTGGGATATTGAGCCACGGAAGAAGGAAGTCAAATGGATTCGAAAGCAGTTCAGAAAATATTTTGAGATGTTAGAAATTTATTTAAAAAAGAAGGAAATCAAATTAGTGGAAGGCTATAATTGTGTCTATTCTGAAACCAGAAATCAAGTTCCCTTAGTTACAAATATTCAAAATAGATACGGTTCTTTGGATAGAAATATTGTCCTTATTGGCGGGATGTCTGGGGTAGGAGCAAAAGGTTGCCTTGCTTATGGATGGATTGGTGCCAATTTAATCTTAGGAAAACAAGGCGAGGATACTAAAATTTATCGTAAAGCAGCTAAGGCTTTTGGTAATCCATCTGTGCGCTTATACACGAGAAGACCGAGACGAGGGAGGTTATTTTAGGAGATTATTTTCTATAAATTTTCTTTCAAAAGTTTAATATACTCAGCTATTCCCTCTTCATTTCTCTTGTAGTAAGTATATTTTCCATGTCTCGATTGGCTTAATAAACCCACTCTTTGCATCATTGATAAATAATGAGAAATAGTGGAAAGAGATAGACCTGATTTCTCGCCAATGTAATGAACACAGACGCCATCTTTATAGTCGCCCTTAATGTGCTGTGCAGGAAAATGGTCTGCAGGATGCTTTAACCAGGACAAAATCTCTAATCGCGTCTTATTTGCCAATGCTTTGTTCACTTCTATTAAATCCATAGTACAAATGTATCTATAATTCGAGAAGTATCAAAGTGTTGGAAATAAAGACCAAGGCAAACGCACTAAGGAACGCGGTATAAATAGACTCAGAATCTGAGTAGAGAAGTTTTGTTTTCAATTTGGGCTCTGAAAACCGCGTATAGCCTAGCTACATAAGGATTTTCAAAGTATGAACGAAGTGGTGCGTAGCAAAAATGATTTAGCAAATCATTTTAACGTAGTGAACCGCTTGCGGACGGGTGGGTAAAGGAGCAAAAAATCCTGTTCAGATTCTGAATCTATTTTTTTCGCGTTCCTAAA
>CALDUB010000014.1 GCA_937923465.1 uncultured Saprospiraceae bacterium | reverse complement strand
AAAACCTTCACTAAAAGCTGAAAAAGTGATAATTTCCCGTCTCAAATTTAAAACAGCAATGACAGAAGCGAATCGGGACATTTTAGACGCAGCACAAACCTTCGTCACACAATATTTCAAAGACCATATTTCAGCAGAATATGTCTATCATGACGTGCAACACACTATGCAGGTTTTGGAAGGTGTTCGGAAACTTGGAATGGCTTCCGGCTTGTCTGAAAATGAAATGATATTACTGGAACTAGCAGGTTGGTTCCATGATACAGGATATAAGGACGGTCCAGAAAATCACGAAGAAAGAGGCTGTATGTTGTTGAGGGATTTTATGGCTGATTACGACTACTCGGAAGAAGAGTTGCAGATGATGGAAAGATGCATCATGGCAACTAAAGTGCCTCAAAAACCTAAAGATATTCATGAACAAATTCTTTGTGATGCAGACTTAGCTCACCTCGGAAATGAATATTACTGGGATAGAACAGGACGTGTGCGTCAGGAACTAATGTTGACGCGAGGGATGATGATGAGTGAGCAAGAGTGGATTGATTTTGAGATAGATTTTATGCTCAAGCATAGCTATCATACCGCGGCTGCGGAAGGTTTGTATGGCAAGCGAAAGTTGAAGCACATCAAGCAATTGAGAAAGCAAAAATTGCGTCTAAATCCGATCGAGATTGAAAGTGTAGACGCCTTACGTGCTCAGGATAAGAATAAAAGTAAAAAGAAACCGAAGCAAGGTAAAGATGGCGACGGCGAAAATTTAGAGTTAAATGAAATTCGTATAGGTCGAGGTGTCGAGACGATGTATCGGACGACTTATCGGACACATGTTAATCTGAGTTCGATAGCAGACAACAAGGCGAATATCATGTTGAGTATCAACGCCATTGTCATTTCAATAGTATTGCCTCAACTACTACCCCGGTTTTCTGAAAATCCTCGATTAATCATACCAACAATCATCATGCTTTCTGTTTGCTTGATTGCTATTATTTTTGCGACGCTGTCTACGCGTCCAAAAATTACAGAAGGTAAAATAGCGCGTGAAGACATTGAAAAAAGAAAGGGAAATCTACTCTTTTTTGGAAATTACTACAAAATGAAAATGGAAGATTTTCATTGGGGAATGATGGAAATGATTCGCGATAGTGATTATCTGTACTCTACGATGACCCGCGATTTATACTTCTTGGGTATTGTCTTGGCGAAAAAATATCGCTACTTGAGTATTTGCTATGGCGTTTTTATGTACGGAATGGTGATTTCTGTATTTGCTTTTGCTATCGCATTTCTAGTACCGTAACTTAAGCATGCAATCCGATTTATTTTAGATAGTAAATCGGATTGCAAATTTCTCTTCTACTTAAGTCAAGCCCTGCATTTGTACTAATTTTCTATACTCTCCTCCTTTTTCCATTAGAACATCATGTGTACCTCGTTCTATGATTTTTCCTTGATTCATGACTATGATTTCGTCCGCATGCTGAATAGTAGACAATCGGTGTGCAATAACCACCGAAGTCCGATTTTGCATTAATTTCTCTAAAGCTTCTTGCACCAATTTCTCAGACTCACTGTCTAATGCTGAGGTCGCTTCATCCAAAATAAGTATCGGCGGATTTTTCAAAATAGCACGTGCAATAGTCAATCGTTGACGCTGTCCTCCACTCAATTTACTTCCTCTATCTCCTATATTCGTTTGATAAGCATCTGGACTTGTCATAATAAATTCATGCGCATTTGCTATGCGTGCGGCATTTTCTACATCCGATTGAGAAACCCCTTTTGCTCCAAAAACAATATTGTTGTAAATGGTATCATTGAATAAAATGGGCTCTTGTGATACGATGCCCATTAAACGCCGCAAATCACTCAATTTGTAATCTTTCAAATTAATACCGTCCAATAAAATTTCCCCTTTTGTCACATCAAAAAATCGAGGTAGCAAATCTGCCAATGTTGATTTTCCCGCACCAGATGCACCAACTAAAGCTATAATTTTCCCTTTCGCAACAGATAAATTTATTCCACTTAAAACGTCTTTATCAGAGTTGCCATAGCGAAAAGAGACATCTCTATATTCGATTTTATCTTTGAATGTCGTGACGACCTGCGCATTTTTCTTATCTCTAATTTTATTCTCAGCGTCCATGATTTCATTCACTCTATCTACGGCTGCCATTCCTTTTTGGATATTATAAGAAGCAGAGGAGAATTTTTTTGAAGGCTCAATAATCGTAAAGAAAGCATATAAAAAACTAAAAAAAGTAGCGACGGAGAGGTCGTCAGATTGGACTTGTTTGAAACCGTACCAAATGAGAATAGAGACAGTCATCACTCCTAAAGTTTCTGTCATCGGAGAAGCCAAATCTCTGCGCCATAACAAACGTGTCTGCGTATGGCGGTAAGCATTATTCTGTTTGGCAAATTTATCCGCTTGGTATTTTTCGGCGGTAAAGCCTTTAATAATACGAGAACCAGACAGTGCTTCTTCCAAAACGGTCACTAAGTTTCCTAATAGAGTTTGAATATCACGACTGTGTTTGCGCAGTGTTTTTCCAATACCTCCAATGATTAATCCCGTAAAAATTAGCAAGCCGAAAACAAAAACAGTCAATTTTGGACTCACATAAAACATGAAACTCAATGCGCCAATTATCAATAAAGGTTCTCGTACGACAGTCTCTAAGACATTCAAAATACTCCATTCGATTTCTTGTACATCAGCTGAGACGCGCGACATAATATCTCCTTTTCTTTCTTCTGAAAAATAAGAAAGAGGAAGACTCAAGGTCTTTTCAAAAAGATTTTGTCTGATGTCACGGACGATACCATTACGGACGGGCGCGAGAAAGAAAAGTGCTAGGTATCGGAAAAGATTTTTAAGTAAGAAGATAATGACAATTCCAACGCAGAGATAGGCGAGCGTGGTTTCTTCTCCATATTCCGCAATGTATCCGCTAATGTAATAGCTAATCCAAGCTTCAAAATTTTCAGAATTGAAAGCTTCAGTTGGTCTTTCTGAAACTTTGTCTGTCGTCCCAAACAGGATACTCAAAAAGGGTATTAATGCAGGAATACTCGCTACTGAAAAAAATACCATCAAAAGATTGCTGATGACATGACCAACGACCCAACTTTTATAATTGCGGATATATTTTAGTAGACGGAGAAATTTCATAGAACGAAGGTAAGTACGAACTATGAACTATGAACTATGAACTTGTGAAAATTTATTGGAGACTAAAATTATCGTTTCAATCTTTACTTGGATAAAACGTGACAGGTTCTAAATTAATAGGAGCAGTATTTTCAAAAACGGGGTCACCATTAAAGACAACCTCTCCTCTTCTTTTCTTTTGTTTGTAGACTTTAATTCCCTTCCATTCGTAACCGCAGGCATTATGAATTTTGTTGTTGTTCAAGATTAATTTGCCTCCAGGCATCACCGTGATTTGTCCAAATTGGGGCATGGATACACGACAGCTAATATTCAATATACCTCCGTCGGCAACCGTTACATCTCCGCGCATATCTTTTGCGCCTGCCCAATGCAAACTATCGGTTATTATGACACTATTTCTACCGTCAAACTTGCAGAAACGAGGGTCTAAATAATTGCGGACTTTCCTTCCTTCAGTGGATAAATTCATGTGCATTTTACCAATCTGACAGGGAGTCAAGGCACATTTACCTGCATTGTAATCCATTAAATTATTAGAAATCAGCGAATCACAAACGCTGCCATTTTTTGTGTAATGCCAGCAATTGGGGTGAGGAGGCGTGTCATCACATCCGTCACTGCGGGTCCAAGAGTGATTTAATCCGAGCATGTGACCTACCTCATGATTGAGATTTTTAGCAACTTCAGAAGACGCTGCATTAGGATTAATATGCCAACCCGCTATTTTAATAGCACCTAGACCACGCATGGCTAGCCCCGTTATATCTGCTTTGTAGTTGTTACTTTTTACACTGTCAGGATGATGGGGCATAATGAAAATATTCATTACGGTATCCAATTGAACGCCATACTTTTTTATCACATCTTGACGCCCTCTATTTTCATTTTTACCCCTTTTGACGTAAAAGTACATATCATCATCGTCGTGAAAATAAATGCCCGTATCGTCAGCAACTCCAGGGCGAGGAGTTAAGGATAGTTGTATCTGTATAGGTAATCTGGCAATGTCATTGTCTTGTGGCAAGGACATTTTACAATTATTTCTAAGCTTATGATTCGCGCTATGTAGGATTTGTTTTGCCCTCTTGACAGCAATTTCTTTTGGGACATTATTTTTCCCGTCACTATCATACATAAAATGAAAGTTAACACGAATATGACGTGTCCCAAAGTAATCTAAATTTTCTGGGTCTGGTTGATAAGAAACATTTTCGCTACAACAAGCCTCTCCTTTTCCTGGAGTGGCAGATTTTGTACTTTTGTGCGGAAGAATGACACTGTATTCTTGAGGAACAACACGTTCTGCAACTTTTGTTGTCTCACTGTCTGTAGAACGTTGACTGGATTCTCTAGAGCAAGTCGGCGCAAGAGCGAGGAGAGTGAAGAAAAGATATATCGCGATAGTCTTCATAATGGTTTCTTTAAGATGTAGAGAAATGTCTTCTTAGTTTTAAGACCAAAGAGAAAGCCTATTGTCACTTTTTTAAGTAATTTCTAACCTTTTGAAGTCCTTTTATCCAAAATGGAAATTCATCTTTTACAATTTGATGATAAAATACTTCTTGTGGTTTAAATCCACGAAAGAACTCTGCAATCGGGGGAATTTCTGAACCTTCAAAATCTAAAATTCTCCCACTTTCTGCAAAATGCTCAATAATCGCATCTAACAAAAAATGCTTTGCGTTTACCTTTTTTCCTGCGGGAACGGAAGGACCAAAAAGCTGTACCATGCGATTATGACTTTCTGCGAAAAAAATACCCGTTGCAAAACTGCCGTCTGCAAAATGAGCAGAATAGATATTTCCTTTTTTCAAGCTTAAAGCGGTTTTCATTAACTTCAAGACCTTTTGATAAGTGCTATCTGGCAAGCCAACTTTGTGATTCAAGTGCTTTTGATAATAAGCTACTAAATCTTCTGGGCTTGTTTTGTTAATTTCGAAGGACAGCTCTTTTCTCCCCTTCCGGATGCGCTGACGCAGAGATTTTCTGAAATTGCTGTGTAAAACTTCGTGACTCTCCGACAAATCTAACAACATGTTTCGCCGTGGATTTATTGTAAATTTGGTCAGATTTTCTATTGGATTTTGCTCATTTAAATGTGTCAAAATATATTTGAAGTCAGAAGGAATAGCGTCGAGAAAGGAACTAATAATAGTACTATTAAGCTCAGTTTTTCCGAAAATCCCCAATTGTTGCATAAAAATAGGCTGATAAATCTGCTTAACACCCAGCCATTTTGCATTCCAAGGCAAAGGCATGATATATGCATAATCATCACTAACTAAGGCATCCCAGTTTTCGGTGACACAATCCAAATACCAAGAATACGCATAACTTTGTCCGTTGACTGCGAGGTCAACAGCTGCATCCCATTTCGTATGGTCTATTTCTTTTTGTGTCAAATATCGAATGTGCATTGGGACGAAGGTAATACCGTAAATTGGCATAAATGAAACAGTAAAGACAATTTTTTCTAAAGAAAGATAGGACGAAATAAGTTTCTTATGCGTTTTATCTTTAATCTAATGAAAAAGGAATAACTTTCCTCCCAAACAAAAAAACATTCAAAATAAACTGATTGAAGAAAAAGCTAACCGATATCTTTTATTCCTTTCCAGTGCAGTTGTTACTATTGCACCTACGCAGCAATTTGCTATTGCTGACCATCTGGTTGCTATTGACCTTGTTTTTGACAGGTATGATAGGCAAGAGCTATGGCATTCAGCTGCTATTTCTAGCTCCAGAATATTTAGGAGAGGTAGGCTTTTGGAGTTTTTTAATGTTAGGTTTATCTTTTGGCGGTTTGTTTATGTCTTGGAATCTCACCTGTTATCTTCTAAATGCTCACTATTTTCCTTTTTTGGCTTCTCTGGAAAGACCTTTTACAAAATTTTGCCTAAACAATAGTTTATTACCTCTAGCTTTTGGGGTTTCATTGATGTTGCTACATGTTGGTTTTGAGAGTCATTTTATGTATAGCACATTTGGTAATGTATTGGTGAATTGCACTGGTTTTGTCTTAGGGACAATTATCACCCTATTATTGTCTTCTATCTATTTTACATTTACCAATAAAGATATTCAAAACTTCCCCAAGAAGCGTCGAAAATTACCGCCTAATCTTTCCCGAAATATAAATCCTGGGAGCCGAAGAGTTAGCATAGAAGACATCAAATCAGAGCGTACAAAATGGCGTGTTGATACTTATTTGACTTTGAGTTTGCGCCCTCGATTGGTGCGTAGTGTGGCGCATTATGACATAAAACTTTTGATGAGTGTTTTTAGACAAAATCACTTTCATGCTTTGGTTATTCAGCTTGTCGGATTTTTGATTTTAGTAGGTTGTGGACTCTTGATTGACTATGCTATTTTTAGAATTCCTGCTGGTGCGAGTATCGTTATTATCTGTAGTTTGTTATGTGCTTTTGTAGGTGCTGTTTCTTATTGGTTTACGCGGTGGCGCTTGACTATTTTGTTGATTTTGGCAGTCGGAATTAATTATATCACGAGTAAAGATTATTTTAATTATAAAAATAAAGCCTACGGACTTAATTATGAATGCGAAAAAGCTGAATACTCACATCAAGCTTTACAAGGTATTTTTACCCCTGATAATTGGCAGACAGACTTTCAAAATACTATAGAAATTCTCGAAAACTGGAAAGAAAAAGTTGCACCTGACGGAGATAAACCAAAAATGATAGTTTATTGTGTCAGTGGCGGTGGTCTAAAAGCAGCCGTTTGGGCAATGCAAGTTTTGCAACATACTGATAGTTTGACTCAAGGAGACTTTACAAAGCATACGGCAATGATGTCGGGTGCGTCAGGTGGAATGATTGGGACGGCTTATTATCGGGAACTTTTATTGTTGAAAAATACAGGCAGTAATATCGGTTTGTATGATTCAAAATACATAGATAATATCTCAAAAGACCTTTTAAATTCTATTGCTTTTACGATTGCGAGCAATGATTTATTTATGCCTTTTGCCACTTTTGAATATGGAGGTCATACTTATAAAAAAGACCGAGGTTACGTCTTTGAAAATCAACTAGACGAAAATGCTGGAAATATCTTTGGCAAAAACATTGACGCTTATAAACAACCAGAAAAAGAGGCGATTGTCCCAATGATGTTTTTTACACCGTCTATCGTAAACGACGGTCGCCGTATGATAATGTCGCCGCATGGAGTTTCTTACATGATGGCTTCTCCCGCTGCGCTAAGTGAGCCAGAAGTGATTGACATTGATGCGGTAGACTTCGGACGCCTTTTTGCGAATCAAGACAGTGAAAAACTACGCTACTTGACGGCATTGCGCGCGAATGCGACCTTTCCTTACATTCTTCCAAATGTGTATTTGCCAACGGAGCCTGAAATCGAAATAATGGATGCAGGTTTTAGAGATAATTTTGGTTTAAAATCAGCTGTGCGTTTTATACATGTCTTCAATGATTGGATTTTAGAAAATACAAGCGGAGTTGTCCTCGTGCAAGTAACGGGAATTGACCGTGACACGGAAATAAAGCCAAGTAATAATGTTGGAATTTTTAGTAGTATTCTCAGTCCTTTAGGGATAGCGGGACAAGTAATCGACCTGCAATTTTATGAAAATGACAATAATGTTGGGTTGATTTATGACATCATGGGTAAGGAAAATTTTGATATTGTACATCTGACTTACCGTCCGAGTGGCGAAAACTTTGAGGCACCTATTTCCTTTCATCTTACCGAACGGGGACGTAACGATATTTTGGATGCCATTTATCAGCCCAAAAATCAGGCAGCAATAGCGAAAATAAAGAGACTTTTGAAAGAGAGACGTTAGGAAGAAATTTTGGATTTTGAATGAATCCGCAACGGAACATTAATCTCAAATTTTCGTAAATTTACCTTTGAAAGAAAATCATTCCAGTATAGGAAGATAGTCTGTCTGGTTCTCTGCCAACCAACAACCGTCAACCGACAACCGTCCAAGCATCATGTCCAAAAGAAATACGAAAAAGCAAGCAAAAGTACGCTCGAAAAAAATAGCAAAAAAAGCTTTAGCGCCTATTTATCAGCGTCAAATGCCCTTGACTGCTAAAGTCATTGTTGCTTTAGTGATAGGATTAATTGGTTTATTTCTCTATGCACCAAGCCATGATTACGAGTTTGTTTATGATGACGATGCCGTTATCAAAGACAATCGTTATGTCAAATCAGGAACGGACGGTTTAGGAAAAATATGGACGACAAGTTACTTCATGGGGATGAATGAGTCTATCAACGCACGGGCATTTCGACCGATTCCTTTGACAACTTTAGCTTTAGAAGTAGAATTTTTTGATAATAAACCTGCGACTGCCTTCGAACAAAAAAACTGGACTCCAAACCCTGCTATTTATCACCGAACCAATCTTATTTACTACGGATTAACGGGATTTTTTCTCTTCTTTTTCTTGGCGCGAATGCTGAAAGATTACCATTATTTACTGCCAATTATTGTTACTTTACTTTTTATCTTACATCCTATTCACGTCGAAGTTATCGCCAATATCAAAAGTAGAGATACGCTTTTAGGCTTTTTGAATTTCGCAATCGCGGGTTGGTTTTTATTAAAAAGTGTAGACAGTCGGAAGATGACTTACCTCATTCCGTCTCTTATATTTTACTTCCTTGCCCTTTTTTCAAAGGAAGAAGTCATTACTTTCTTGGCGATTATTCCTGCGATGTTGTACTTCTTTAGAGAGATGGATTGGAAAAAGATTGTTCTTTATACAGCACCATTTTTAGGCGCTGTTGTTATTTACTTAATCATTCGTTCTGGAGTTGTTGGTGGATTAAATGCTGGTGTAGAATTGAAGATATTAGATAATTCTCTCTTAGCTACAAATGGTTTTGCAGAGCGTTCTGCCTCTAATTTGCAGGTTTTAGGTTATTATTTACTGCACACGGTTTTTCCACATCCATTGATTTCTGATTATTCTTACAGCACATTACCTAATATAAATTGGAATACTTGGCAGCCTTATGCCGCTTTAGTTGCTAACTTAGGATTGGTTGCTGCGATGTTTTATGGCTTGCGTAAAAAGGCTTTATACTCTTTCGGGATTCTTTATTACTTTGCGACTGTATCGATTTTTACGAGTTTAATTATTACAAATGTAAGTGCTTATAATGACCGTTTTTTATACAGTCCTGTCTTAGGAATAATGATTGTTATCGGTTGGGGATTGTATCAGTTGATGAATGTGAAAGACGAGGAAGGTAAGTTTAATTTACCCGTGGGAACTGTTTTATCTAAAAATATTTTGCCAATAGGCATCGCAGTTGTTTTTGCGGTTTTAGGTATTTGGAAAGTGAGTTCTCATTTACCAAGATGGGAAAATCGTTTTGTTCTTTTTAAACATGATATGGAACTGTGTCCAAATAATGCCCGTCTCTTAAAAAATCACGGAGGCTCACTATCTCGCTTAGCTCTAAAGGAACCACGAGGTTCTGAAAAACGTAAAGAATTAGCAACGGAAGGCGTCGAAGTCTTAACGCGTGCGCTTGATATCTACGAGCGTATTCCTACGGGCTGGGTGCATTTGGCAAATTGTTATACATTCTTAAATGATTATCCAAAAGCAGAAGCAGCTTATAGAAAAGCATTAGAGTTTAATCCAGGAAACCATTACGCGACTGTTAATCTCGCTAACATTATGTACCGCCTCGGTAAGTATCAAGAGTCAGTAAATATGCTAGAGGCTTTACCGAAATTATATTTTACAAAAGGAGATTATAATCTACTTTCGTTAGCGCATGAGAAAGCTGGAAACAATGGAAAGGCGGCGGAATATCGAAAGCTTGCTAAGTAGGTGTATACTTTACTATTTCCCTTTTTTACAAAAAAAGAACAACAAGTCCATTTGGCAGCATTGAGCTATCAAATGGACTTGTCCGTTATAATGTAAATTTTAAGTCATATGCATTTCAAATTTCTCTCCAAAAATATCTACTTCTCATTTTTGGAAAGGAATTTGAACTAAAATAAACTCTCCCCGTTTCAAAACAACAATTATCCGTTCACATACTGATTCAAGTTATTAAGCATAGATTTCTGTTTTAAGGTTTTATCCTGTTGGATAAATAGCAGAAATTTGGACGGACTTTCTTATATTTGCAAAATAGACATGTTACTCTTATTGAATTAACTAGTCTAAGTTATTGTATATAGAATTTTGATATTCAAATTTCTCCAACAAAATGGCGAAATCTTGCATATTCCCATGACATAAAAAATTTACACACATGCAACTGCGAACTTTACTGTCTGCTGTCTGCCTCTCTCTATCTATAGGTCTAATTCAAGGTCAAGAGTCACGTACTTACGACGGTTCTGAAAACAATCCGAATCATCTCGAATGGGGTGCTGTACATTCACAAATGCCACGCTGGTCGCCTGCTAACTATGCAGACGGTATTTCTACTATAGGTGGAAATGACCGACCAAATCCGCGCGCGGTGAGCAATGCTGTTTTCGCACAGGATGATTTATTTGACGACCCACGAAACATGTCTGATTATTGTTGGATTTGGGGGCAATTTATTGACCATGATATTACTTTAGTCCCTGACGCACAGGATTTCTTATACATTCAAGTGCCACAAGGAGACGCGTTTTTTGACCCTTGGAATACGGGAGCCGCACTGATACCAATGCGGCGCTCAGCAGGTATGCCTGGCTCTGGTACGGATATAGACAATCCATTACAACACATCAACGAAATTTCTTCCTTCCTAGATGCGTCTGCGGTCTATGGTTCAAGTGAAGAACAGGCGAATTGGCTGCGTACCCACTCCGACGGAAAAATGAAAACTTCTGCTGGAAATTTACTTCCTTATAATACTGTAACTGGAGAATTTGATGCCATAGTAGATGCTAACGCACCACATATGGAAGATGCAACGGGACAACTTGAAAAGCTTTTTGTTGCGGGAGATGTCCGCGTAAACGAAAATACTGTTTTGACTTCTGTTCATACTTTAATGGTAAGAGAGCACAATCGATTATGCGATGAAATTAAATTGGAAAACCCTGTTTGGGGTGACGAATTAGTTTATCAAAAAGCGCGTCGTATCGTTGGCGGTTTGATTGCTGCGGTTACTTATGAAGAATGGCTACCAGCAATGGGCGTTCATTTAGAAGATTATTACGGATATAACGAAAATATTAATCCTGGTGTTTTTAATGAATTTTCTGCAGCGGCTTTTCGTATGGGACATACCTTACTATCAGGAACAATACAGCGTATGGATATGGAAGGCGACACAATGGCAGTAGGAAATTTAGCCTTAAAAGATGCTTTCTTTCAACCTTCAGTGCTTGCTGAAGGGGGTGGACTTGACCCTATTTTTAAAGGAATGGCAACACAAGTACAGCAAGAAATGGATGGCAAAGTGATTGACGATGTTCGTAATTTTCTTTTCGGACCAGCAGGTGCGGGCGGATTAGATTTGGCAGCGATTAATATCGCGCGTGGTCGCGAACGTGGTTTATCTGATTTTAATACTATTCGGACTTCTTTAGGTTTAGAGGCTTATACGGATTTTGAAGACTTGACGAATGATGATGAATTGGCAAGTATTTTAGCAAATGACTTGGGCTATGAAATTGATAATCTAGATGCCTGGGTAGGAATGTTAACTGAAAACCATATGCCTGATGCCCTTTTTGGGGAGACTGTTATGGAGATTATGAAAGTTCAGTTTGCTAATATTCGTGACGGAGATAGCTTTTATTTTGAAAATGATGATGCTTTAACTTCAGAAGAGAAAGCAACTATTAAGGCAACAAGATTGCATGATATCGTGATGCGAAATACAAACATTCCAGTCATACAAGAGAACGTTTTCTTTGCTATGCCACATGAGATGTTGTGTACTGCTGAAGTTGCAGAGGTAAATCTTGGTGGACTTTTACAAACGGACAATGGCGTAGCTATTCCTGATGTCGAAGTTGCTATTACAATCGAAGAAAACGAAGGTTTTGAAGAAATACTAATGAGTACAGACGCAGGGTTTGTTTTGGATAGTGCTGCTACTTGTAGCGCATACACAATCACTCCGAGTAAAAATACTAATCATAAAAATGGTGTAACGACAGCTGATTTAGTTGCTATTCGTCGCCATATCTTAAACTTAGAGCCATTTACTACGCCTTACCAAATGATTGCCGCAGATGCTAATGGAAGCAATGGCGTGGCAACCTCTGATATGGTAGAGATTCGTCGACTCATTTTAAATATCAATCAAGAGTTTCCAAATAACACATCTTGGAAATTTGTTGATGCTGCTTACGAATTTCCGACAGCACTTAATCCTTGGCAAGAAGACTTTCCTCAAAGTATTGCAACGGCATCTTTACAAGAAGAATTGGCGACAGCGAATTTTGTAGCGGTGAAGATTGGAGATGTAAATAATACGGTCAATCCTAATGCATTTGACGGAGGTGATAGTGAGGAGAGAACAGACGGAGAGCCTTTTGTATTTGTATTGGAGGATGAGCAATTGAATGTTGGAAAGGAACACACGATAACTTTTAATGCAAAAGATATTGCACGTCTTGAAGGCTTCCAATTGACTTTAAATTACAATACAGAGCATCTAGAATTTGTAAATATAAATAGTGGTGTGTTACCTGATTTTGGTGCACAAAACTATCATGTGATGCCAGAAGCTGGGGCGATAACGTTGAGTTGGAATAGTGACACTGAATTTAATGCACAAGCAGACCTGTTTCAAGTAACTTTCCGTGCAAAACAAAGCTCAAAAGCAATGAGTGAAGTTTTGACAATAAATTCTCGTTACACACAAGCGGAAGCATACGTGCGTGGCGAAGACAAAGAAATCAAGGACATCGCAGTACTGTTTAATAGCGAAAACGGTGCAATTTTGGTACATAACAAATTTGACTTATATCAAAATATGCCAAATCCAGTTGCAGATAAAACTGCTTTTGATTTCTATTTGCCAAAAGCAGGCGTAGCAACAATTCGCTTGACGGACGCTGTTGGTAAGACTCTAAAAGTTTTAGAAAATGACTACGCTCAAGGAATGAATACTATATCCATTTCTCGCTCTGAGATTGGGGCACAAGGCATTATTTTCTATTCTATAGAAAGTGAATTTGGCTTGGTGACGAAGCAAATGATTGTTTTGTAAGAATTGTAAAGTAACTCATTGAAGAGAAAGCGACATCAGATTTTGGTCTGGTGTCGCTTTTTTCGTTTCTATAAAATGATTCTCAAATCTAGTTTATACCTATCAAAAATTCGATTCTAACCGACTTTTCACCACAATATCTCTTCCTTTAAAACTCTCTTAATCAATAATTCACTTACATTAACTTCCAATATGAAAATTTTATACTATTTTGAGGTCTAAAGTTAAATGAATTCCATTTAACGATTATCAAAACGAGTAGAAATACACTTGCCACAGGGCAAAACGAGAGTCTAAACTAACATTTAATATTTATGGCACAGACAATTAAACGAAAAGAAATTGGAGGGCATCCTGTTGGATTGTACGTTCTTTTCTTCACAGAATTATGGGAAAGATTTAGTTACTACGGGATGCGCGCTATCCTTGTATTGTTTTTAGTTTCGGCTGTTTCTGGTAGTAACCCAGGCTATGGTTGGACGAATGGAGAAGCACTGGCACTCTACGGAACATATACAATGTTAGTTTATGTCGCCTCTATTCCTGGAGGTATCTTAGCAGATAGAATGCTTGGTCAAAAAAGAACGGTAATGCTGGGTGGAGCTTTGCTCTGTTTTGGACACTTAATACTGGCTGTTCAACAAGAATGGGCGTTTTACACGGGCTTAGGATTAATTATCGCAGGTGTTGGTTGTTTGAAACCAAATATTTCTACCATGGTTGGTGGTTTATATGAGCCAGGTGATGACCGTCGTGATAGTGGTTTTACAATTTTTTACATAGGTATTAATATCGGAGCATTTTTGTCTGCCTTGATAGTTGGTTATGTCGGAGAAGTACACGGTTGGCACTACGGTTTCGGTATCGCAGGTATCGGTATGGTTATCGGACAATTGGTTTACATGTGGGGACAAAAACACTTAGTTGGTGTTGGTGACTTTATTGGAACTGCTGATTCTCCTGACTCAGAAGCTTTTAATCGTCCTTTAGATAAAGTAGAAAAAGACCGCATGTTGGTCATGTTTTTATCTTTTTTATTAATTATTGTTTTCTGGGGAGCATTTGAGCAAGCAGGTGGATTGATGAGTTTATATACTTCACAAAAAACTGATTTAGCTTTAGGCGGTTTTATGGTTCCTGCTTCTTGGTTCCAGTCAGTCAATGCATTTTTCATTATTACATTAGGCGCACCAATCGCTGCATTTTGGATATGGTGGAAGAAAAGTGGCAAAGAAGGTTCTTCTCTTTTCAAAATGGCATTAGGTCTTATCATCATGGGATGTGGTTTCTTATTCATGACAAAAGCGAGCACAGAAGTTGTTATGGATGGCGACCAAGTAATTCAAAAATCTGCTATGATTTGGTTGGTATTGGCTTACTTATTTCACACAATTGGTGAGTTATGTGCTTCTCCTGTTGCTCTTTCATTCATCACAAAATTAGCTCCTGTAAAGTACGCTTCATTGATGATGGGGACTTATTTCGCAGCGACGGGATTAGGAAATAAAGTTGCTGGTTTGGTCGGACAATACTCTGAGCACGCGGGTGAATTCCAAATTTTCACAGGCATTGCAATTTTCTGTTCTATATTTGGTTTGATTGTTTTATTGGCTTTGAAACCATTGAAAAGATTAACACACGGCGCAGAAGATGTTAAGATGAAAAGCGCACATTAATTAAAACAAAACGATAAATAAAAATCAGGTAGATTTTAAGGTGTCGGACACTTAAAATACTCAAATGAAGGAAAGTTAAGAGTTACTTAAAATTAGACAAAATCAAGTGTCTGACACCTGTTATGGCAAAGCTAAAGACAGACGTCAGACACTCTTTTCTGCTTAATCTTTGGGTAAATATTTAATTCTTCTGTTTTCTATACCTTTAAGTGTCCGACGTCTTTACCAGTTACTACTAAACAAATTCTAAGCATGTCAACAGATATTCAAAATCTCTTTAAAGACAAAGTTCTTGGGCATCCTGCCGGACTTTTCGTCTTGTTTTTTACCGAAATGTGGGAACGCTTTTCTTTCTACGGAATGCGCGTTTTGCTCATCAACTTCTTAACAATGGCTGCTGTCGGTTACAATCCTGGTTGGGAATGGACGGCAGAAAATGCTGGAGCACTCTTTGGTACTTATGCCATGCTCTTGTACATTACGCCGATTATCGGAGGTATTATTGCCGATAAAATAACTGGATATCGAGTCGCCGTCGTCATTGGTGCGCTCATTATGACGCTGGGGCACGCCGCCATGGCTTTAGAGACAGAGTTTTCCATGTATCTTGGTTTGGCTTTGCTTGTCATAGGGACAGGTTTCTTTAAACCTAATATCACTTCCATTATTTCTGAAATGTATAAGGAGTCACCAGAGAAAAAAGACGGTGCTTACACCATTTTTTATATGGGGGTAAACGCTGGTGCATTCTTCGGAATGATGTTATGTGGATACTTGGCTGAGAAAATTGGCTGGTCTTGGGGCTTTGGTTTAGCGGGTGTTTTCATGCTTTTTGGTACACTTCAATTTTGGTGGTCAAAAGACCTTTTTGGTGGTATTGGTGGTACAGTACAAGAACGTAAAGATGCTGCTGCGGCAGGTCCCGCTGACCCTGAACCATTGAATCCATTTACAACTTTGGACAAAATTTTAATTGTTATCTGTTCAGTTATTGGATTAGGTTATGCTCTTAATGACCCGATGTCAAAAATTGCAGGAATTGATATGTTTTCTGGATTAGAAATGGGCGGAATAGAAGGGCAGTATGTTGCTGTTTTATTTGCATTAGTATTATTCCTTTTCTTGACAATTGGTAGGATCTTACGTTATACAAAAGTCGTACGCGACCGTATGATTGCTTTCATCATATTCGCTTTCTTTACTGTATTCTTCTGGATGAGTTTTGAGCAAGGAGCAACTTCCTTAATTCTTTTTGCGCGTGATAATGTCGATAGAGTTATGACTGGTGGTGCTGCTACGATGTTTAATATTGTTAATGCATTATTGACTATTGTGCCTTTGGCTATTATCACTTGGGTGCTTTATCTATTGTGGAAAAAGACTTATAACAAGATTGCGGGCTCAAATATCGTATTAGCAGTTTGTTTCCTTTTGATGTGGGGATTAGTTGGTTGGATGTTGAACCGTGATTTTAATAC
>CALDUB010000013.1 GCA_937923465.1 uncultured Saprospiraceae bacterium | reverse complement strand
TGAAATGGGTAAAAGAAAACGAACCTGATATTTATCAGCAGATTCATAAATTCATGTTGCCTGGTGATTATATCGCTTACAAGTTTTCAAATGTAATAAATACAACCATATCTGGCTTGTCAGAAGGCATGTTTTGGGATTTTAAGAAAGACCAAATCGCAGACTTCCTTTTAGAACATTACGGGATAGATAAAGCTCTGGTACCTGATATTGTAGAAACCTTTGGTATTCAATCTTTGGTAGATAAAAAGGGTGAAGACGAAAGCGGTATCGCGGCAGGAACACCTATTTATTATAGAGCAGGTGACCAGCCCAATAATGCGCTATCTTTAAATGTATTCAATCCTGGTGAAGTCGCAGCAACAGGCGGGACTTCAGGAGTCGTATATGCGGTTACGGATAGTCTTTCGGTCAAAGAAAGTACACGAGTGAACAATTTTGTACACGTTAATTATCAAAAGAGTGCAGACCCTAGGATAGGTAAATTGCTATGCATTAATGGTGCGGGGATTCAGTACCGCTGGTTGCTAAAAAACTTGGCGGTTACCTCTTATGAAGAGATGAATAGTTTGGCAGCAGAAATTCCTGTAGGTTCGGAGGGCGTTTGTTTAATTCCGTTCGGAAATGGAGCAGAACGCATGTTGAATAACCAAGAAATCGGGACAAGAATCGTCAATATGAACCTCAATAATCATCACAAAGGGCACTTGTGTCGAGCAGCATTAGAGGGTATTGCTTTTTCTTTTGTGTATGGTATGGAGATTTTGAAATCGGACGGTATCAGCGCCAGTGTTATCCGTGCAGGAAATGATAATTTATTTCGTTCGGAAATATTTGCGCATACCGTAGCGACTTTAATAGAGCAAAAAATAGAAATCTACAACACAACAGGCGCAATCGGCGCGGCAAGAGCAGCTAATTTGCACAAAGGAGATTTTGAGTCTTTTGGAAAGGTCATTATGGACAATGACCATGTGATGACTTTCACGCCATTAGAAGATAAGAGTCTTTATTTGTCGGCTTATGAAAGTTGGAAGAAAGAGTTGGAATTGGTAATGAATGTGGGGTAATCTGAAAAAAATATAAACAACTAAATTGGACTTTGGACGGGATTTAAATCCGAAATGAAGCCCCCGACCCCTGAAGGGGCAATACGGTTGAATTAAGAAAAAGCGTTTCTAAATTTTTAAATACAAATTCAAATTTCAAACTCAAATTCAAACTTTTAGAGCCGTTTTGAATTTGAATTTGAGCCTTGAATTTGAATTTTAAAAACAATAGAATCACTAATTCAACGGCATTGCCCTGAAGGGGAAATATACATTTTGAAATTTAATTTTGTTTAAAGATTAAAAATAAATTTAAATTTCAAGATGGTTTGAAATTAATAATGAATATATTCCCCTTTAGGGGCTAGGGGTTTATTAAAACGAATATATAAATCTCGTTAAAATAATAAAAAACAAACAAAAATGGCAGCAAAAGAATTTTTCAAAGGAATCAATAAAATTCAATTTGAAGGAAAAGAATCAAACAATCCATTAGCATTCAAATACTACAATCCAGAGCAAGTTGTGGCAGGAAAAACGATGCGCGAGCATTTTAAATTTGCCATTGCTTATTGGCACACCTTCTGTGGACAAGGGTCTGACCCTTTTGGACCTGGAACTCAAAATTTTGCGTGGGACCAGTCCTCAGACCCAATTCAAGCCGCAAAAGACAAAGCAGATGCCGCATTTGAATTTATCTCAAAAATGGGCTTTGATTATTTCTGTTTCCATGATTTTGATTTGATACAAGAAGGCGCAAGTTTTGCCGAGTCAGAACGACGATTAGAGACCATTACAGACTATATCAAAATCAAACAAGCAGAAAGCGGAATTAAATTATTGTGGGGGACAGCCAACTGTTTTTCAAATCCACGCTACATGAACGGAGCTGCCACAAATCCAGATTTTAATGTAGTAGCCAGAGCTGGCGGTCAAATCAAATTGGCTTTAGATGCGACCATTAAATTAGGTGGCGAAAATTATGTTTTTTGGGGCGGAAGAGAAGGTTACATGTCTTTGTTAAATACAGACATGGGACGTGAATTAGACCACATGGCGCAGTTTCTGACTATGGCGAGAGATTATGCCAGAGCGCAAGGTTTTACAGGCACTTTCTTCATCGAGCCTAAGCCAATGGAGCCGATGAAACATCAATATGATTTTGATTCAGCTACCGCGATTGGTTTCTTGAAAGAGTACGGTTTAGACAAGGATTTCAAGATGAATATTGAGGTAAATCATGCCACTTTAGCGCAGCACACAATGCAACATGAGTTAGCAGTCGCAGCCAAAGCAGGCATGTTAGGCAGCATTGATGCTAACCGAGGAGACTATCAAAACGGCTGGGATACCGACCAATTCCCAAATAATATTCAAGAAACAACCGAAGCCATGTTGGTCTTTTTAGAGGCTGGAGGTTTACAAGGCGGAGGTGTTAATTTTGATGCAAAGATTAGAAGAAATTCTACTGATATGGAAGATGTTTTTCATGCGCACATCGGAGGGGCAGACACCTTTGCGAGAGCACTGATTACTGCTGATAAAATCATGACTTCTTCTTCTTATCATGCATTAAGAGAAAAAAGATATAGTTCTTTTGACTCAGGAAAAGGGAAGGATTTTGAAGCAGGTAAGTTGGAATTGACAGATTTGTACAACATTGCCCGAGAAAATGGCGAGTTGAGCTTACAGAGTGGGAAACAGGAATTGTTTGAAAACATTATCAATCAGTATATTTAGTACTGGGTCTGAAAAATCTAAACAACACTTCTCATTATAAGGCCAAAACGACAAAACAAAACGAAAATGGAAAAATCAACAAATTCAAAATACCTACTTAAACTCACTTTAGTTGCTACCTTAGGAGGTTTACTATTCGGGTACGACACAGGCGTAATTTCAGGAACAGTAGGTTCATTAGACAGCTTTTTCGTAATCCCGAAAGGATTGTCAGAGACAGCAGCCAGCGCATTTAAAGGATTTTTAGTCTCCAGTGCATTGATAGGATGTATCATTGGCGGAATCTTTGGCGGATTGGTTAGTAAAAAACTAGGAAGGAAAAATGGGTTGATTTTAGCAGCCGTTTTATTTTTAATTTCAGCTTTGGGCTCCGCGATGCCCGAAATGCTGATTGCGCCGATAGGTGAATTAGACCATACTTTCTCGAGTATCTTTATTGGATATAGAATTATCGGAGGAATAGGAGTAGGCTTAGCCTCCATGTTATCTCCTTTATATATTGCCGAAATCGCACCCGCAGACAGCAGAGGAAAGTTAGTTTCTTACAATCAATTAGCAATAGTCGGTGGCTTTATGGTGGTGTATTTTGTCAATTATTTCATATCTCGAAGTGGCGGTTCTGACGCTTGGCTAAATGCCGTTGGTTGGAGATGGATGTTTGCTTCTGAAGTTATTCCTGCGGGCTTATTCTTAGTATTATTATTATTTGTACCAGACACGCCACGTTCTTTGATGTTAAGAAACAAGCCAGAAGAAGCCTTAGATGTCTTAACAAAGGTAAACGGAGAAGTAGAAGGCAATAGAATTCTCGCGGAGATAGAAGCATCAATGAACGAAAAAACATCAGGAAAACTCTTATCATTTGGCTGGTTGGTTATCATTATCGGTGTTTTATTATCTGTTTTTCAGCAATTTGTGGGTATCAATGTTGTACTTTATTATGCGCCAGAAATCTTCAAAACTATTTCATCAGGAACAGATAGTGCCCTGTTGATGACCATTATTGTTGGTATAGTCAATTTCTTATTTACCATTATCGCAGTGAAAACGGTAGACAAATACGGCAGAAAACCGCTGATGATTATTGGTGCATTAGGAATGGCGATTGCGATGTTATCCTTAGGTTTTGTCTTTTATGCGGGCGCAACAGGATATTTAGCTTTGTTCTGTATGATGTTATATGTGGCAAGTTTTGCGATGAGTTGGGGACCTGTAACGTGGGTATTATTGGCAGAAATTTTCCCGAATAAAATCAGAGGAAAAGCCTTGGCTATCGCCGTTGCTGCTCAATGGATTTCTAACTATTTAGTATCCTTAACTTTTCCGATGATGAATGACAATTCGTACTTAACCGAGCAATTCAATCATGGTTTTGCGTATTGGGTTTACGGAATTATGAGCATTTTAGCGATGCTATTTATTATGAAATTTATTCCAGAAACTAAGGGGAAAACCTTAGAAGAAATGGAAGGTCTTTGGAGGAAATAATACCTTGAAAATTAGTTTTTAAATAAAAAGCGGGTAGCTTGGATTGTATTCCGAGTTACCCGTTTTTTTATTAATGTTGTATTTTTGTAAAGTATTGATTATGAGTATTGTACATCTCTTTAGTTCTTGTTTTACATAATAAGAACTCGTCTCACATATTTATGCTCACCACAAAATATCTCCACAAAAAATAAGCCTTTTTCAGCGATGTTTAGTTTGTGTAGAAGGTTGTTGTCGTTAGAACAGTATTTATCGATTATTAGCCGACCATTCGCGTCTAAAACTTTTATTTGAGAGATAGGTGGCTTTCTATAACTATTCTTGATTGTAATAATTCCGTCGAAACTCGGATTCGGATAAATGACATAATTTTCATCTGCACATTTAGCTTCATTTAAGGTAGCCAAATTAAAACTACAATCTTCTAAACTTTCATTAAAAAGCTCCCAAGGGTATTCGTAAATGTCTTCCGTAATCCAGCCTTTGACAATACCGTCGTTTATACTAAGACTTAAAAAATCGCAAAGCAAGGGCGAAAATTCCCAATAATTGGCATTGTCAGGAATTGGACTACTAAAAGGAAAACCAAGATTACCATATTGCTCTGTACTCACCCCAATTACAAAAATACGCTCTGTAAAAGGACTAAAGCGATTCATATTCACATGACAATCTGCCTCTTGCCAATCACCATGTAGTTTGATATAATTTCCTGCACCTACATCATCTCTGTAGGTCTCAATGACTTCTAAATAAATGGCATTTGTATCATCTTCATAAATAATTTTATCCGTAATTTTAGCCCGCACAGCTACCATTTTATAATCGTATTCTTCGTATTTTATATAATCACAAAAATAGTTGCGCTCACAAGAGCAAGCAAAAGCCGATTGTAAGAGGAGGAAAAAGCTTAAAAATAAAATGGATTTGACATGTTTTGACATGGAGAAAGAGTTTTAGTAAAAGTTATTGAATTACTTTTTTTTATAGTAAAAAATATCTATCAAAGATAGATGAAAAATATTATCAAATACAGATTTGAGGAGCGGAATGAATGAGTTAATTAAAAATATGTGTAAAATCAGATTTTGAGTTTGTAAACTGACTTAATACACTGCATTTAAAAAGTTAAAAAAAATCCGCGCTTAATCCGTGTTCGTCCGTGTTTTTCCGCGTTCCTACCAAGTCTCACAAGCCTAATATTTTACCTCTGAAAATGTGGAAAACTTCCCCGAAAACATTACAAAATGCGCCTTTTTTTTCTTACTTTTGCACGTCCTTTAAATAGGGGCATTCTCGTTAATGAATATTGCGTTTCACAGGAGAGAAAAGCTACACAATTGGATATTCCACATTTCAAAAAATATGGAATATTTCGCTTTTGAAACACCGAGGAAATATGTCCATATTTTGAAAATGTGGAATATTGCGAAACGCAAGCAAAAAACAATAAATGAGTTCCAGAATTATTCCGATTAATATCGAAGACCACATGAAATCGGCCTACATCGACTATTCGATGTCAGTTATCGTTTCACGTGCGTTACCCGACGTGCGGGACGGCTTAAAGCCTGTACACCGCCGCGTTCTTTACGGGATGCACGATTTGGGTTTAGTTTACAATAAAGCACATAAAAAATCTGCCCGTATTGTTGGGGAGGTTTTGGGTAAGTATCACCCACACGGTGATTCGTCTGTTTACGACACATTGGTGCGTATGGCGCAAGATTGGTCTTTGCGTTATCCATTGATTGACGGTCAAGGGAACTTTGGTTCTATGGACGGTGACAGCCCAGCTGCGATGCGTTATACAGAGGCACGTTTGCGCAAGATATCTAACGAAATCTTATCCGACATTGGAAAAGATACTGTTGACTACGCTTTTAACTTTGATGATACCTTGAAAGAACCGACGGTTCTTCCTTCTCGTATTCCAAATTTATTGGTGAATGGTGCATCTGGTATCGCCGTAGGTATGGCAACGAATATGATGCCTCACAACCTTTCTGAGGTAGTAGACGGTATCATTGCAACGATAGAAAATCCTGAGATTGATTTGGATGGTTTGATGGAACACATCAAAGCACCAGATTTCCCAACAGGAGGTATTATCTATGGAACGTCTGGTGTGCGTGAAGCATTTGAGACAGGACGTGGTAAGGTTATCTTGCGTGCGAAAGCAGAAATTCAAGAGTCTAAGACAGGTAAGGAAACAATTGTTGTTCATGAGATTCCTTATCAAGTCAACAAAGCAAGTTTGATTGTCAAAATTGCTGACTTAGTTAACTCGAAAAGAATTGACGGCATCACAGATGTCCGTGACGAGAGTGACCGTAATGGTTTGCGTATCGTCGTGGAAGTGCGTCGTGACGCGATGGGAAGTGTTATCCTAAGTCAACTATACAAATATACACCGCTACAAAGTAGCTACGGTGTGAATAATATCGCATTAGTAAATGGTCGTCCTGTGCAGTTGAACTTGCGCAACATGATTGACGAGTTTATCAAGTTCCGTATGGAAGTTGTGACGCGTCGTACTAAATACGATTTACGTAAGGCTTTAGAAAAAGCACACATCTTAGTCGGTCTATTGGTGGCTTTGGATTACATTGATGCAGTTATTGCGCTTATTCGCGGTAGCAAGAATGTAGAAGATGCACGTAATGGATTGATGAAAGGAAGCTTTATCGATGATAAGAAGAAATTCTTTGATAGATTCCAAAACTTAATCGACACAGGTACTGAAGAGCAGAAACCAGAGGAAGGCGATATCTTGACAGAGGCACAAGCACGTGCTATCTTAGACATGCGTTTGCAGAAGTTGACAGGCTTAGAGCGCGATAAGGTACAAGGTGATTTTGACGAATTGCAAAAAATGATTTTGGATTACCAAGACATTTTGGGCAGTGTTGAGCGCCAAAGCCAAATCGTTAAAGATGAGCTTTTAGAAGTAAAAGAAGTATTCGGTGATGACCGTCGTACTGCGATTACGCACTCAGATGGAGACATCAATATCGAAGACATGATTGTGTCTGAAGAGGTGATGGTGACAATATCTCACTTGGGTTATGTGAAGCGTACGCCAATTACGGAGTATCGTACACAATCTCGTGGAGGTCGTGGTAGTTTGGGAGCGAAGACGCGTAATGAGGATTTTGTGGAGCAAATGTTTGTGGCAAATACGCACTCTTATCTATTGCTTTTCACTGAACGTGGAAAAGTGCATTGGTTAAGAACTTACCAAATCCCAGAAGCAACTAAGCAGTCTTCAGGACGTGTGTTGCAGAATATTTTGGAGATACCGAAAGATGATAAGGTAAAAGGTTTTGTTGTGGTGCCTGATTTGACAGACACGGACTTTACTGATAGTCACAATATCATTTTTGCAACGAAGAAAGGTCAAGTTAAGAAAACTGCCGTTTCTGCCTACAGTCGTCCCCGTAATGGCGGTATCACTGCTGTTGGTATCAATGAAGGTGATACTTTACTAGAAGCTAAATTGACTAACGGCAGCATGGAGATTTTCCTTGCAAGTCGTAGTGGAAATGCTATTCGTTTTAACGAAGCAGATGTGCGCCTCATGGGACGTACGGCTTCGGGAGTACGTGGTATGCGTTTGGCAAGTGATAAAGATGAAGTTGTTGGTTTGGTGACTATTGACCCAGCTGACAAAGACTTCGCTATCATGGTTATTTCTGAGAAAGGAAATGGTAAGCGTACGGACTTCGAAGAATATCGTCTGACAGGTCGTGGTGGTAAAGGTGTGAAAACATTGTCTGTTACTAAGAAAACAGGAGATGTCGTTGCCTTGAAAGCTGTGAAAGATGAAGATGACTTAATGATTACGACTAAAAACGGGATTACCATTCGTATGAACGTAACGAATATCGGAATCATGGGACGTGCTACGCAAGGTGTACGTGTTATCCGATTAGACGACAACGATGACATCGCAGATATCGCTATCATTCAAGACCCAGAAGACCCAGACACTCCGAATGAGGAGAATTGGACAGAAGGCGAAGGTGGCGAAGCGCCAGCGACAGAAGGGGAGGCAGCAGCAGAAGGAGAAACTCCAGATGTGGCTGAGGACACTACTGACGAAGCGGAATAAATCTTTTGTCAAAATATTAGATGAAATCACGGTAGTTTTTAAAACTACCGTGATTTTCTACATAAAACACCAACCATTCAAACTCCCAAAAACGTTGTCAAAATAATGGTTAAATAATGTACTGATAACCATTAATCGACAACAGAAAACCAAACCATAACGAATCATTAACATAACGAATTGTAGAATTTTTACTTTTCTTTCGTCTTCTGGGTGTAAGGGAATGAACATTCTCACAAAATCACACATAACGTTAAGGAGGAAATGTGTTTAAACGAAAAACCATATTCCTTTTGAACGAACAGTTAAATAAACAATCAATCTACCATGAAGAAGGTACTTTTAGGAATTTTTACTTTACTTGTATTTAGTTTTTCACTTGTTGCGCAGGTAGAACCTGCAAAAGCATTAAAGAAAGCGACAAAAGCTTATAGTGCATTCAATTTAGACCCTGCATCTAATGCTGCTAAATTGCAAGAAGCAAAAGACATGATTAAACTTGCTTTGTCAAGTGACGAAGTTGGAGCAATGGCAAAAGCATGGCAAGCAAAAGGTGACATTTATAGCACTAGTGTTGGTCAAGACTTAGGAATGATTTTAGTAAATCCAGCACACCAGATAACAGATGTAAAGGGAGCTGTAATGGCTAACGAGGCATACATGATGGCTGCAAAAAAATCTGTAAAGAAATACGAAACGAAAGCAGCTATGGATGGCTTGAGAGCTAACATCAGTAACTTGAGCAACGTTGGTATTATTCAGTACAAAGCACAGAAGTATGGTGATGCTTATACTAATTTTAATTCAGTAATAGATGCACACAAAGCTTTGAAAGAAGGTGGTGCTGAAAGCCCATTAGACGGTAAAGATGAATACAACAATGCAGTTTACTTAGCAGCACTTGGCGCACAAGGTGCAGGAGAGACAGAGGCAGCAAGTAAAATGTTTGATGAATTAGCAGCACAGGATTACAATGATGCAGCAGTTTATGACGGTATTTACAAAGCAAACATCGAGTCTAACCCAGAAAAAGCAATCGCTGCTTTGGAAAAAGGACGTAAATTGTTCCCAGATAATGCTTCTCTTTTATTCACTGAAATCAACTACTACTTACGTGAAAACAGATTAGATGAGTTGACTGGAAAGTTGAAAGATGCTATTAAACAAGAACCAGACAATGTAACTTTATACTCTACTTTGGGTAATGTTTACGATAACTTGTTTCAACGTGAAAACAAAGCAGGTAACACTGCGAAAGAAAAAGAATACTTTGATTTAGCTTTGGATTACTACGGACAAGCTTTGGAAATCGACCCAACGTATTCTGATGCAACTTACAGTATCGGTGCATTGTACTACAATAGTGCTGCAGCAATGACGGCAGAGCTAATTGCATTACAAGATGATTACTCAAAAGCAGGTATTGCTAAGTACAAAACAAAGCAAGCTGAAATCACTGCGATTTTTGACAAAGCATTACCTTACTTCGAAAAAGCTGATGCAGCTAATCCAAATGATTCTAATACATTGATAGCCTTGAAGGAAATCTATGCTAAGAAAGATGATATCGTTAAGTCTAACGAATACAAAGCGCGTTTAGAAGCATTGCAAGCAAAAGGAAACTAATAGTTTTCTGATGTAAATGAAAAAGCCCCAGAGCAGTGATGTTTTGGGGCTTTTTTATGTATTGACTCAATTTGCTGTGACTTATTAGTGAAATCATTCGCCAGCTTTATTTGAAATCTGTAGGTTTTAAAGTTTCGATACTGACTAGCAAGTGTGTAGATGATTAGTGATTATTCTTAAATTATTCTTGCTAACCATTTAAGGTTTTAAACTAGTAGTAAAGTTTTTTATGCAAAATCGAAAAAAGAAATCCCGAACTTTCCAATCAGAAAATTCGGGATTTCTTATATATCACAGTAAGGCAAAACCGTCTACCGTCAAGCGCAGCATCCGTCCACCGTCTACCGTAATTTAAACCTTACCAGCTTCTTTCATCACGCGGTACATAGTCGCGCCAATATCAGCAGGAGATACCACAACGTGAATACCACATTCAGCCATGATTTTCATCTTAGCTTCAGCTGTATCTTCTTCGCCACCAACGATAGCACCAGCGTGTCCCATTGTACGACCTTTAGGTGCAGTTTGACCTGCGATAAAGCCAACAACTGGCTTTGTACCAAATCTCTTGATGTAACGTGCTGCATCAGCCTCCATGCTACCGCCGATTTCGCCAATCATGACGATACCGTCCGTATCAGGGTCGTTCATCAACATTTGTACAGCTTCTTTAGTCGTTGTACCTGGGATTGGGTCACCACCGATACCGATACAAGTAGATTGTCCCATACCTGCTTTGGTAACTTGGTCAACTGCCTCGTAAGTCAATGTACCAGAACGGCTAACGATACCAATACGACCTGGGTTGTGAATAAAGCCTGGCATGATACCAACTTTTGCTTCACCTGGAGTCATTACACCTGGACAGTTAGGACCGATTAAAATCACGTCTAAATCCTCAATGTAAGCTTTTACTTTCACCATGTCTTGTACAGGAATTCCTTCCGTAATACAAATCACAACTTTTACACCAGCGGCAGCAGCTTCCATAATCGCGTCACCAGCAAACGGTGGTGGTACGAAGATGATAGAAACATCCGCTTTTACTTTCTCTACTGCTTCGCTAACAGTGTTGAATACTGGACGGTCTAAGTGTGTTTGACCACCTTTACCAGGTGTAACACCACCTACGACATTTGTACCGTATTCAATCATTTGTCCAGCGTGGAAAGAACCTTCTTTACCAGTAAAACCCTGAACAATGATGTTGGATTTTTTTGTGACGAGAACTGCCATATTTTATAATTAATTGTTGGTTGTTAGTCGGTAGTTGTTAGTTAGACAGTTATTTCTTTCTAACTAACAACTTTCAACTTCCAACTTTCTATAATTGGTTTCAAATTTGGCGCAAATGTAAGAAAGTTTTTGCAAGGAAAGTAATAGGAGAGGAGGTGATTTTTAGAAAACTCTTTCTATTTCTAAAAAGGAAGTTTAACTTCTGTCACTTTACCCGTTTTTATGGAGTAGAAATATTGGTGTCGAGGGTCATTTTTCTCAAATATTCCATTTTTGTCGATGTCTTCTATTGTTCTGAAATAGAGTCGTTTTAGACGCTTTCTATAAATATGCCCGCTTGTTAAGTGACCTTCGGGGCTAATTTTCCTTAGATTTTTTCCATTCACATCTGCAACATAATAACTTATTAAATCCTCTCGATTTAAGAGTTTATCTTGATTACTATCTTTATCATACACTTTTAACAAAAGTGTATGTACTGCTTGTTGACTGACAGAGTCGCGAATGATAATCATTTCTGAAAACCTAATATCTTTGTCCGTTATTGGTCTAAGGTCTTGGGTATTTTCGTCTTGAAATAAAAAATTATAGAACCAACCAGAAGCACCAGATTGGCTCATCTCTGCCCAATCAGAATACTGATAAGAATTCATAAAATCGCTACTGATTTTATTGTTTTTATTGTCACTTCCTCGTGAGTCGTGAGTATTTCTGACAGGATATATGAATAGGCTACTGGAGTCAAAAGCAAAAGGAAAATCCATGAATAGATTTCTGCTAATGGGGTCTAACTCGGAAGCAGTATGGGTTGAGTCTGTCATATTATTAGGATAGACAACCTCTGGAGTTTGATGTTTGCTACCACAAGAGAATAAGAAAATTACAACTAAAAAAGTTAGTATTCGCATGGTTTTAAGTTTTAAGTGAAGCCAAATCTCACAAAAATCCCCCACAAAACCAAGAACCTTTCATATTTAAAAAATCCCTTCTTACCTTCGCGGCATGAATTTAAAAAGCATCCTATTCCGTGTCCTTGGAATGGAAAAATATCTACGCGTTGTGAGCCGCTTATTTTTCGCATCTTACAAAGCCGACCGATTGAAATCTGACCCAGATTATCACTGCCATTACTATGTGAAAAGCTTGATAAAAAAAGGGGATACGGTCTTAGATATAGGAGGGAATTTAGGTTATTACGCTGCCTTATTTGCCGAATGGGTAGGAGAGGAAGGAAAGGTCTACACCGTAGAGCCTGTGCCTATCTTTCGTAGAGTATTGACCGCCAATACTGCAAAATTTAAGAATGTAACTATCTATCCATTTGCATTAGGTACTGAAAATGGAAAGAAAATAAAAATGGGCGTGCCGACAGGCCACAAGCATTTTAGACATGGCTTGACGCACATTATTTCAGAAGAAAAAGGAAAGGACTATTCACACACTTTTGAAGCCGAAATGAGACGCGGTTCAGACTTGTTTGCAGGATTTGAAAGACTGGACTATGTAAAAATGGATGTAGAAGGCTACGAAATCCACATTTTACCCGAAATAAAGTCTATTCTAGAAAAGCACCGTCCAATCATTCAAGTAGAACTCGGACATGGCACACGCTCTGAACTAATCGCCTTATTAGAAGGAATGAATTATACGCCTCACATCGTAAAAGGGGAGGAATTATTACCATTAAAGGACAATGAACAAGGAGCAAGGGGAGATTTAATTTTTCTGCCGAAAAATTAAATCTAACGATGAACGCTTCTAACTATAAACTATGAACCTCGTCTCATCAAAGGCTCTCTTGATGAGACGAGGTTCATAGTTTACACGTTCATGGTTCATAGTTAGTCTTCCAATAAGTCAGGTCGTCTCTCCATTGTCCGTTTCTCCGCCTGTTCCATACGCCACTCTTCTATCTTACGCGTGTGTCCCGACAATAAAATAGGCGGTACTGTACGTCCTCTATAGGTTTCAGGACGCGTATACACAGGTGGCGCCAACAAATCATCCTGAAAAGAATCAAACAAAGCAGAAGTCTCATCACCCAACACACCTGGCAACAAACGCCCAATACTATCGACCACTACGGCAGCCGCTAATTCTCCACCAGACAATACAAAATCACCTATGGAAATCTCCATAGTCACAAACTCTTCTCGAATTCGCTCATCTATACCTTTATAATGACCACAGATAAAAAGTAAATTCTTGTACATCGACAAACGATTAGACATAGATTGGTTTAATCGTTTGCCGTCAGGTGTCAAGAAAATAATCTCATCATAAGTCACTTCCTTTTGCAAGTCCAAAATACAATTAGCTAAAGGCTCGCACATCATCACCATACCAGCACCGCCACCGTATTGATAATCATCCAACTGTTTATGACGTCCCAGACCATAATCGCGCAAATTGTGCACATTTACAGTCAATAAACCCTTTTCCTGTGCACGTTTCATGATAGAGTGTGCAAAAGGGCTATCTAATAACTCTGGCATAACCGAAATAATATCAATTCTCATATTTTGAATGTCTATTGTCAAATGTATAATGTTCTAGTAACGAAACTTGTACGCTTTGAATGTCTAATCTCAATTTATAATGTCAAATTGCGAGACTTGTACGGTATGACGCGTTCCTAACTACTTAGGATAAAAATAATAAAAATGCGGTTGATTTTACAAAGAAAATCAACCGCATTTAGAAATAAAATGTATGCATGATATAAAAAATGTGTAAGCATATTGTACAAGTCAGCACAGCAAGTTATACATTAGACAATCAACATTAGACATTTTTTAGTTAATGCTAATCAACTCTACATCAAAAACTAAAGTAGAATTTGGTCCGATGTCTCCACCAGCACCACGTGCACCATAAGCCAAGTCAGAAGGAATGAAAAGTTTCCACTTTGAACCAGTAGGCATCAATTGTAGAGCTTCAACCCAACCTGGGATTACACCATTGACAGGGAAAGAAGCTGGCTGACCGCGGTCAACAGAGCTATCGAAAACTGTACCGTCGATTAATGTACCGTGGTAGTGAACTGTTACTTTATCAGTAGCAGCAGGTTTTGCACCTGTACCAGCTGTAATAACTTCATATTGCAAACCACTAGGTAAAGTCGTAACTTCAGAGCGTTTTGCGTTATCTGCTAAGAAAGCTTTACCTTTAGCTATATTCTCTGCACCTGCACGTTCTGCTTTACCTTGCATGTATGTTTGCAAGTTTGTATTTGCTGTTTGAGGGTCGATTGCTAAATCTTTACCTTCGATTACGTCCTCAATTGCACGTGCCAAATCGGCTGGGTTGACTTCGTCTAAACCTTGTGCTTTCAAATTTTGCGCGACCAATACGCCAACGCTGTAACTCAAGCTATCCATTGCTGCTCCATTGTCAGACCCTGATGTTTGGCTATTTGCTCCTTTAGGAGTACATGCCGCCAATAAAGACATCAAAGTCAATGTGAAAAAAAATGATTTCATTAATTATGTTTTTCATGATTATGGAAAAAGCAATTTTTTATGTCTTAAAAATGCAATTTCCGTCAAAATTCGCGCGAAGGTACGGATTTTGCATAGAAATTGGATAGTAGTTATTAAGTTATTCCTTATTACTTACTTTATTCTGATAAAAGTAGGTTAATATAAGGAGTAAAACACGAGTAACTAGTTGACATTATGTATAAGAAGTGATAAGTAAAGAATGTTTGGAATACTTAAAAAAGTAAATGAAATAGCTTTTTATCACTATGTAATGCTGAAAATCTCTAAATAGGCAGCTATTTAGAAATCGTTAACAGCTTTTTAACCCCTCATTGTTAACAAAGCACTTTTTGAATCGTTTTAAATATGTACTTTTGTACTCGAAGACTTTAATAATGTATGAGAAACACTTATAACATACAGTCTTTGACACAAAAAAAAATAATAATTGGGAATTTTGTTCCCGCAAATAAAAAAACTCAACACGGATGAAAAAATTATTTTCCCTTCTCGTAATGATGACCTTGATTGCAGGTATTTCTTTCGCACAGGACAATACAGCTGCTCCAGCTGCTATCGTAGCAGAAGAGACTGGCGGTCCAACTATGGAATTTGCAACTACAGAAGTAGATTACGGTACAATTGAACAACACTCAGACCCTTACCGTTTTTTCTCTTTCACGAATACAGGAAATGAGCCATTGGTCATTCAAAACGCAAAAGGAAGTTGTGGATGTACAGTACCGACTTACCCAAAAGAACCAATCTTGCCAGGTGAGACTGCTGAAATCAAAGTACGCTATGACACTAAGCGTATCGGTAACTTCACTAAGACGGTTACTTTGACAACAAACGAAGCAACACCAAAGCACGTTTTGCGTATTAAAGGTAAAGTAGAAGCAGCTCCAGAAGAGCCAGAAGCTGTACCTGCAAGTACAGGTGGTTTCTAAGGAAGCTTTTCTTCAATAAAAAAATCCTCGACCTTACAAGGTCGAGGATTTTTTTTTGCTCATTTGAATTAAGGAACGCGTCAGAAATAGATTTACATTCTTGGGAAAAAAATTTTGTTACTTCCCGATTTTTTCGGATTGGCGTCAGGTTTATTTTATGATAATATGTAAAGCATTAACTTTCAATTAAAAAAAAACAAGTTGAAGTTTCTTGTCTATTTTTTCTTCTTCTTTTCTGGGTTTGCTTGCGTTAGCAAAAGGGTATGCCCCCCAAAAGAAGCAAAAAGTCGTCGAAAACGCATATTTTTCATGTTTCACCTGTCGTGTGTACGATTTTTGCTACGCAAAAAAGGTACAAGAGGACCGCAAGCGGACAGGTGAAACATGAAAAATTGCTCTTTTTTCGACAGTCTAATGAGAAGTTTAGCCTTAGAGCTACTTCAATTCGAATTTAAAATACTGATAATCAGACAATTAAGCTTTAAAAAATAATAAACCTGACGCCAATCCGATTGCTTCGGGCTATTTTTTCGACTGTCCTTAAACCGGAAAATTCACTCTTCGAAGCTGAAGTTTATCTTCAGCTATGATTATCAATATATTACGTATTAAAATTAACTAAACCTGATGCAAATCCGCATTCCTATCGGGAAGGATTTTTAAAGTGCAAATAGCTTGTCCCGAAGCAATAGGGAAGGCGATTTAATCCTCACTTGCCCGTCAGGGGCCGATGTTATTGTTTTAGCGTTCCTAAGTAGACAATTTTAAGTTTGTAAAAAAGAAAACCCTTGCCAAAATGACAAGGGTCTCTAACCCAAACAAATAAACACAAAAACTACTTTTTAAGATTATGTTACAAACATAAAGTCTTTTAACGAAATCTACAAGAAAAAATAATTTAAAACTGATTTTTTGTGACAATCATTATTCGTTTTTTTTTAATTATAAGTCAATTAAAACAATGTTTTTTCATTAAAGTAGTGACGTCATTTTTTTTGATTAATGATGAAAATAGTGTCACTATTTTACGAAAAATAAATATGACTTATTTTTGTAAGTGCTAACTGCGTTTACTTTCATCTTAATTTTCTTTTAAACTACCTTATTTGAGTTGGAAATGATTTTATTTGCTTTTTAAATGTGTAAAAACGCATGTTAAATTAAAGCGATTAGATTTACAATATACTACACGACATATTTTAAGATAAATTCTAATCCGTAAATTCTTATTTTTTTAATGGACTGAGAAAACTTACTTTTGCGCGCTTTGTTTATAGCACGTATAATAATCAACTTCAGTAGACTTGTTTACAGATAATAAACACACATATGAAAATATCTTTATTCCGCTCCCAAGCAAAGCGTCGGGACAAGTTATTTTCCTTTAAAAAAGTAAGTCCGTAGAAGGACTTCCGAGCAAAGCGTCGGAACACGGTATGCACTGATTTTTTAAAGAAAATTAACGAAAAAATATAAATTTCATATACGTATTCCTTATTTGCAAACAAGTCTATAGAAAAGATATAAATGATATTTTGATATTTGGTAACATAATTGCAATCTTTGCATCAGTAATTAGATGACGATTACTTACTCTAATTATTTTTCTCAAAAACAAAATTGTTATTTACAAACAAGTCCAAGATTAACAGGATTTGTGAAATAACCAATAAAAACGATTACATCCCATGATGAAGAACATCTTTTTCTGTGCACTTTGTGTATTCTTTTTGGCTGCTTGCAGTTCAGATAAGCCAAAATCAGACGCAGCAAGTACTGCAACAACAACTCAAACAGCCGCACCCGTAAGCAAATCGTCCGCTACCGATAAATTAAAAGAAGTATCTGTTCTAGAAACAGATATTACTGCACGCGTCGGTCGCGGCATGGATAAACTCATGGAAGAGTACCAATTAGCTGCAGAAACAATGGAAGGTTTTGATAATCCTGCCTATACTATTGACGAAAAATGTAACGTCGTATTTAGCTACGAAGAGCGTGGAACTAAATATGAAAAACATTTTAATCTAGGAGACTTAGAACACCGTAATGGTAGAATGACCTTAGAAGCGGATAATGGAGAAGATATTAAATTTCCAGGATTTCGTATCGCTACAGGAGACGGAGAAGCAAGCGTAATGGTCTACAAAGAAGGTAAAGAATACCAAAAAGACAACGAATGGTATGTCGTATTAGCTAATCGCAAATCTGTTGAAAATGCCGCACCAAATGTGGTAAATATGATTAATATCTGTCAGAAAGTGAAGGCACAGAAGTAATATTAGATTTCAAATCTAATATTAAAAATCCCTATTTGATGCAAAATCAGATAGGGATTTTTTGATTTTATGCAATTTGTGTATGATTTACACTAATTACTTTCTGATATTTTTGGAAGGCTGTTTGAAAAACGATATTTTTGGCAAAATGTAAGTAATGAAACCTATATGCACAGGAATTCAAATGAGTAAAAAGTATGACTGATACAAATAAGTTTTTTAAATCAGCGTTCTCAGTAGATAACGTTATCTTCGGTTTTGATGACAGTGACCTAAAGGTGTTGCTCATCAAAAGGGGAGAAGCGCCATTTGCTGGAAAATGGGCTTTGCCAGGGGACTTAGTTTATCCAAATGAAGATTTGGATACGGCTGCTGGTCGCGTCTTGGAAGAGTTAGCCGGTTTAAAAAATGTGTATCTAGAACAAGTGCATACTTTCGGTTCTGTTAATCGTCACCCTTTGGGTCGGGTTATCACGATTGCTTACTTTTCTTTGGTTAGAATAGATGCATACAATCCTATTTCTTCGTCGACAATGGCACAGTCCGTTCATTGGATGTCTGTCGAAAAAGTACAGGAAGTCAAAGATTTAGCATTTGACCACAACGATATTTTTCATGCTTGTTTTCAAAAATTACAGAGGCAAGTGCGTAGTCGTCCCGTTGGTTTTGAATTGCTACCACCAAAGTTTACTTTAACGGAATTACAGCACTTGTATGAGTCCGTTTTGCAGACAGAATTAGATAAAAGAAACTTCCGCAAGAAGATTTTATCCATGGATATTTTGGTTGATTTAAAAGAAATGCAAGCAGGTGTTGCCCATCGTCCAGCAAAATTGTATAAATTTGACCAAGAAGGCTACAATAAAGCTGTTGCTGAAGGCATGTCTTTTGAATTAAAAGAAAGCAAGCCAAAGCGAGATGCAGAGAAGAAAAAAGAAGTTTTAGCCTCGCACTTTTGAGAAAATGAGTATTCAACTAAGATTTCCGACTACACAACTAAAAAATAAAATTGGAAAACAAGGCACTAGATAGAATAGCACGTAGTTTTGAGATAGCACTTCCCGAGGCAAATACCTTGCATGAGTATCTCAATTTTTTGCTGTTTAGTAGGGACACAAATATCCGACAATGGAGTGAGGACCTTTCTGAAAAGGAATTCTATGTCGCAGATGGTGGAAAGCCTTGGCTACAAATTCAAGACCGTGACAATGCCTACGAAACGGTTTTACACTTCTTTAACCCCGGTGGCGAATACTTGAATGTCGTCGAAGGCAATGTCACCCGCGGTAAATGGCGTCTTTTAGACAATACCAATAAAATTATAATCGAGCAAGGTTCTAATCGTTCTGAAATGTACGAATTAGCTTTTCTCAGTGATACTTTCTTTATCCTCCGCAAGCATGGTGGCTATGCCGCTGGCAAGAAGCCAAACTTTTTAGTAATGGGGCACGAAAGGGTAGTCGCACGCCTAGAATGGCGCGATTATGTTGAGCTTCTTTTTAATTCTTACCGTAGCCAAAATGAAAAATTTAATAACTTAATTGTCTTTTTCATTGTATTGGTAGTCATCGTTTTACTATTGTCCGTTCTTCGTTGATTTTTTCTCTCCTTTTCTGAACCAATCCATTAAATGGTTGTTCCTTTGATACTAACTTTCAAATAATATTGAAAGTTTAAAACCTTGCTAATCACTTAATTCTCAAGATACAAGGTAGACACAAATTTTGATTTCAAAAAAAACGAGGAGAGAATGAGTAGACCAAAGAAAGTTATCTTATGGTTTCGTCAAGACCTACGTCTGCACGACAATGAAGCCCTTACACAAGCCCTCGAACAAGGGGATGAGTTAATTCCTGTATATATTTTTGATGAGCGTGTTTTCATGGGGAAGACGCGTGATTTTGGACTGCCTAAGACAGATAAATTTCGTGCACAATTCATTATTGAAGCTGTGCAAGATTTAAGAGAAAGTTTCCAACAACGTGGGAGTAATCTTATTGTACGAGTAGGTAAACCCGAAGAAATTCTTTTTGAATTGGCTCAAAAATATAATACCAGTTGGATTTTTTGCAACCGCGAACGCACCGATGAAGAGGAAAAAGTTCAAGACACCTTAGAGGAAAGATTGTGGAGTATTGGGCAAGAGATTCGCTATTCTCGGGGTAAAATGCTGTACTATACCGCAGATTTACCCTTTCCCGTAACACATACGCCTGATGTCTTCACTCATTTTAGAAAAGAGGTCGAAAAATACGTCAGAATACGTCCAGCTTTACCAACACCTGGAGATGTTAAACCTAGCAAGGATAATATAGAAATTGGAGAGATGCCGACTATTGCCGATTTTGGGCATGAGTCTATTGATTTTGAGCCACGTGCTGCTATCCAATTTAAAGGTGGCGAAACGGCAGCTATTCAACGTCTAGAGCATTATTTATGGGAGACAGATGCTGTTGCTGATTATTTTAATACGCGCAATGAACTTTTGGGAGAGGATTACTCCACTAAGTTTTCGCCTTGGTTGGCGCAAGGTTGTATTTCTCCTAAGTTAATCTATCATGAAGTAGAGCGTTACCAGATAAAACGCACAAAAAATAAATCTACTTACTGGGTTATTTTTGAATTACTATGGCGCGACTTCTTCCGCTTGATGGCAAAGAAAAATGGCAAGACGATTTTTCAAAAAGGAGGACCAAAAGGAGAGATTGACCCGAAGTGGCGAAATGATGTGCGCCTTTTCAATATCTGGAAAGAAGGTAAAACAGGTGTTCCATTCATTGATGCTAATATGCGTGAAATTGCAGCAACGGGTTTCATGTCGAATCGCGGGCGTCAGAATGTCGCCAGTTTCCTCGTCAAAGACCTACATGTCAATTGGCAAATGGGGGCAGAATATTTTGAAAGTATCTTAATTGATTATGACCCTGCTAGCAACTGGGGGAATTGGAATTATGTCGCAGGTATAGGAAATGACCCACGCGAAAATCGTTATTTCAATATCTTATCACAAGCCAAACGCTATGACGGACAAGGAGAATACGTAAAACATTGGTTACCTGAGTTAGAGAATATTCCTCGCGAAAAAGTCCACCGTCTTGACACTTTATCTTTTGACGAACAAAGTAGTTTTGGCGTCAAACTCGGCGCACAATATCCAAAGTCCATGATAAACATGGGCAAGTGGGCAAAGTAACACGGTCGTTCCGCGCTGTGTAAAGTAGCACATGGGTTTTATCCTGTACATAGTCAGGTACAGAACCCCATGTGCTACTTCAATTTTTGTGAAAAAATCCTCACCTTAGCGGCATGAAAACAACCGCTTCTTTTTTTCCTTTCAATAACAAACATGCTGTTTCAATAGCTCTTACCTTCCTGTTTATGGGAGCGATGTACGGCTCGTGGATAGCACGTTTGCCAGACATACAGGCGCGTCTAAATTTATCTGAAAGTGAAGTAGGTGTGGCGCTAATGGGATTTGCGGTTGGTAGTCTTTTAGTCACTCCTTTGACGGTTTTTGTACTGCGTGCATTAGGTACCGGAAAAGCTACTTTTTGGAGTACATTATTTCTGTGTTTGGCTTTCATTTTTCCTGCTTTGGCTACTGGAAAGTGGATTTTAGCCGCCTTATTGAGCATCGCAGGAATGTCTATGAGTTTACTCAATATTTCAATGAATTCTGCCGCAGGAGCACTCGAAAAACGAGATGAAATCAATATTCTTAGCAGTTGTCACGGTATGTTTAGTGTAGGATTATTTATCGGAGCAACAAGCTCGGGCTGGGTTTCTAAGTTGGGCTTTTCCTTCTTTTGGCACATTGTTATTGCTGGATTAGTAGTCTCTTTTACAGCTCTTATTATCCGTCCTATTGTCGTTACTATGCCCGATGCAGACAATGGTAATACAGGCTTTGTCTTTCCCTCAAAAGCAGTTCTTGGATTAGGTCTTATTAGCGCTTGTTTTACGATGGGCGAAGGCGCTATTGCTGATTGGTCATCTATTTACTTACGCGAGGTCGTGGGCAGTGGTCCATTTATTTCTAGTCTTGGTTTGGCTATTTTTGCAATTGGTATGGCTGCTGGACGCTTTGGTGGAGATAAAATCCGTTCTCTCTTTTCTTCTAAAAATATTTTATCCGTAGGAGGTCTAATGACGACTGTTGGCTTGTTAATTGTCGCTCTCTTTCCTGTAGAATATGTGGTTATTTCAGCCTTTTTATTCGCGGGCTTAGGATTATCTTCTATCGTACCCGTTTTATATAGTGAGTCAACAAAAGTACCTGGAGTGCAAGCTAATATTGGTTTGGCCTCGGTGGCTACTTTTAGCACTTTGGGTTTTATGCTGGGACCGCCAATTATTGGATTTGTGAGTGAGAGCTTTGGTTTAGTAATGGCTTTCGGATTTTTGGCATTTTTAGCTTTCTTGGGGAGTGCGTTGGTGTTCTTTCGGAAGATGTAGGATGATATGTAAAGCTAATTTATTCTACAAAACCCCACATTGTTACTCAATTTACCGACATTCGCCCAAAGTTTTCAATAAGCAAAACAAATCATGGAAAATACATTCAAAAAAATAACAGACTCACAAGTCTCCATTTCAGAATTAATGCTACCGTCACACTCCAATTTTAGTGGAAAAATACACGGAGGTTATATTCTAAACTTAATGGACCAAATTGCTTTTGCCTGCGCCTCCAAGCACAGCCGAAAATACTGTGTGACGGCTTCTGTAGATACCGTTGACTTCTTAAATCCAATTGAAGTGGGAGAGTTGGTTACCATGAAAGCCTCTATAAATTATGTAGGACGGAGTTCTATGGTCGTAGGTATCCGTGTCGAAGCCGAAAATATTCAAAGTGGCTTTGTAAAGCATTGTAATTCTTCCTTTTTTACGATGATAGCCAAGGATGAAGACGGAAAATCTACTCCTGTTCCAGGACTTATTTTAGAGAATAAAAATGATATTCGTCGTTTTATGAAATGTGTGCAACGTTCTAAGATGAAGAAACAACGTAAGCAAGAATTTCATGAGACAGATTTCACTTCAGATAAGTACGTAAAGCATCTTAAAGAGTATAATGTACAAATAGTAAAGGAAGGATAATTTTTACAACAATTGTAGATGATTGATGTTGTTTTTCTGCATTCAGATTTCAAAATTTAGCATTCAAAATTAAAAAAAGCATGACTGACGTCCGCACCCAAACTAAAGATTTATTAAATGCTTTAAACGCAGAGTTGACAGAACGAGAAGACGCTGTCAGTTTAGCATTTTTAGCGACCGTAGCAGGAGAAAGTATTTTTCTGTTAGGACCTCCAGGTGTCGGTAAGTCATTGATAGCTAGACGATTAAAATACGCATTTGCCGACGGAACTTCTTTTGAATATCTAATGTCAAAGTTCAGTACGCCCGATGAAATATTTGGACCTATCTCTATTAAAAAACTTAAAGAAGAGGATAAGTACGAGCGATTGACGGAGCGTTATTTGCCAGGCGCCAACATCGTTTTTTTAGATGAAATCTGGAAGGCTGGACCTGCTATTCAAAATGCCTTGCTGACTATTTTGAATGAAAAAATTTATCGGAATGGAGATGTCGATTTAAAGGTCAATATCCGTGGTATCATTACAGCATCCAACGAATTGCCGCCCAAAAATAAATCATTGGACCCAATCTGGGATAGGTTTCTTATTCGCTTAGAAATTGGAAAAATTCAATCCTTTTCCAACTTCGTCAACATGATAACAGACACTAAAGACGTCTATCAGGATAACATCCCTAGCGACTTAAAGTTAAAGGAAGCACAACTCAATGATTGGTCTACAAAAATAGATGCAATCGAGATGCCTGCCGAGGTTTTAAACACGATACAGCTAGTCGTTTATAAGATAGAGGAACACAATTCTCGTCCGAATAACGCTGACCAACCGATAAAAATATATGACCGTCGTTGGAAAAAGATTGTTCGTTTATTGCGAACTTCTGCTTTTTTGAATGGACGTGAGAAAGTAGACCTTATGGACTGCTTTGTAATGCAACATTGTCTTTGGAATACACCAGCGCACCGCGATATTATTAGCGATATGGTGACGGAGAGTATTCGCAAACATGGTTATTCCTTAGCGGTTAATTTAGTCAATCTAAAAAAGGAAGTCGCTGATTTTGAGGCAGATGTGCAGGAAGAAACACAGATTAAACACTCTGTAGAGGAGGAGCAACTGTTGCCGATGAATGAAGAATATTATGAGTTGGCGAAAAATACCAATCAATTTAGCGGGAGCTTTATTAAGATTGAGCAGTTTCGAAAAATGGATACGGCTGACTGGCAAGTTACCAATTTTTATGACGAGGAAGGTAATTTACGTAATCGTATCAAAGCAAAGTCTGGACCGCGTGAAAATACTGTTGAAGTTTTCCATAATAATGAAAAACTTGTCATTGACTTGATAACACGTAAAAAAGAACGTGTAGAAATTATTTTCAAAAAGCCCCATAAAGTCATTTCTGATTATTGGGATAATCGCCTTGAGAAACTCAATAATTACATTGCACAGCAGGTCGAAAAAATAAATACGAGTGCACCAAATGAGATTAATCACCTGGCAGAAAATCTGTTTGTAGACAAGAGCAGAGCAGAGGTTGTGACCGCTAATCTAGAAGAGGTCAAAATGGCTTTACAGGATTTAAAACTGCGCTTAGAAAAGCTGCATTATGCGTATGGCGCGGACTAAGTAATGACGAAATAATAACTCCGTCAAGTTGGACAGTGTATAATTTTTCTCAGTTTTGGCTTCAAAGCGCGATAATTGTTAATACTTTGAGTGATTTGAAGTGAAAAATGAAGGAAATTTGACCTGTCCAGATGACGGATTTATTGTTTTGTCGTTACTAAGTAGCGTGTTTTGCTAAGTATTGCGATGAAAAAATGGCTGCAACCCAATAAAGGGAAGCAGCCAAAAAACCTTGTAACTACAACTTTCTGAAAAGCGGAAAGACGGCAGAAATGTGAGGGTGTAACTCACGTTTCAAAAGTGTGAAGAGTATAGTGTTCCTCTGCCGAACTTTCAGTTATTTCGGTTTTATTACTTTCCTAAACTTGGACGAGAAATTGTTGAGTTTAATGCATCGTAGCGCTTTAGCATTGATGTAATTTCTCTTGCCCAGTTAGGGTCTTGTGCATAGCCAGCGGCTTTTAGTTCTTCCAACCAACATTCGATATCTTCCTGACACTTCCATGCCTTTGCATAGCGTTGGTGACTAATGAAAGCCGCAAAATCATAGACAGATTCTCCTCTGTTTTCGTAAAAACGAAAGGGTGTACTTTTGTTCTCAAACTTACCCGTTAGTGTGTTGCGTAATGGGTGCCCTTTGCGGTAAATGGGGCGATTGTTCCAGTCTCTGAGTGCTGTAATTCCAAAAACATTAGAAGCACTTTTTGCAAGGTCCGAACTAAAGTAAGCAGACTCGTGGATGGCGATACCAATGAGTACAGGAACAGGAATTTTGGTTCTGATAGAAACGGCTTCGCAGTACATCACGAACTCATTCCATTCATATAAACTTAGATTTCCTTTACTCAGAACAACCTGTCCTATTTTTTCGAACTGAGCATGTAATGTGTTGATTGCGAGAGGATTAATTGTTGTTAGTAGACAAATTATTCCAGATAAAATAGTGTTTCGCATGTCGTAAGATTAAAATTCGTTGAAAATTTGGTGTCAATTCATATATCAAGTTTTGTTGTTGTTTGGTTGTTTTTGTTTTAATGAAACTTTAAAAAATAGAATCGAGTGATTCTTCAATTTAGAGACACATAATAATTGTCAAAAAAATGAAAATAGAATCAAAAAACACTCGACAGTTGTCCTTTCTTTTTTATAGGTAAACAGTTTTGTCGAAAAGTGATTTTGGACGTCAAATTATCCGTTCATTCAAGAAGAATAAATGAAAATTTAATTTTTTATAAGGAAATTCGTAAAGTGAAAAATACGGTTGGTAGAGCAATTTTTTGAGTGTACTCCATAACTCTGTAACAAATATATAGGTATTTTCTTAATAAACAAAGAGAAAGAATCTCAACGGATTCGTAATCGAATCAGCGAAGATTCTCTCTGATTCATAAGTAGCTGAAAATCATATAGATAGATTCTGGAAAAAAAAAGTAAAATATTAAATATTTTTTTAATACTTAAAGGTATTACGGTCTCCAAAATAAGTGTATTGAGATTTTAAGAGCAAAAAAAATGAAATTTGGTACTTTCTTTGACTTACATTTACATTAAAGAATTTATTCATATTCAAACCTAAATAACGGCGAAGTGACGAGTAAAAATAAAAAGAACACTGCAATCCTCCTTATTAGTTGTCCTGACCAAACAGGATTAGTACGTGCGGTAACAGACTTTTTGTACGACAACAATGGGAATATCATTTACCTTGACCAATATACCGACCACTCTTGTGGACAATTTTTTATGCGTATCGAATGGGAAACGGATAACTTCCAAATCGGACAGGATAAAATCGGGGAATATTTTGAGACGCTTCTTGCTAAAAAATACCAAATGGACTGGTCGCTGCATTTTTCGGCGAAGAAAAAACGGATGGCTATTTTCGTTACCAAATTGTCACACTGTCTATATGATATTTTGTACCGTTTTCATTCTAAAGAGTGGGAAATGGAATCACCGATAATTATCAGCAATCACGAAAATTTGCGTTACATTGCCGAGCAATTCAAAATGCCTTTCTTTCATTTTGAAATGAATAAAGGAAACAAAGCAGAACAGGAAGCCAAACAGCTTGCATTGATGCAGGAATATGACATTGACCTTATTGTTTTAGCGCGTTACATGCAGATTGTTTCCGAAGATTTTATTGATAGTTTTTCTGGGAAAATAATCAATATTCACCACTCTTTTTTACCAGCTTTTATTGGTTCAAAACCCTATCATGCAGCACACAAACGTGGCGTGAAAATCATTGGTGCAACGAGTCACTATGTGACAGCTGATTTGGATGCTGGACCTATCATCGAGCAGGGAGTTGCGCACGTGACACATAAGGATAAGGTTGCCGATTTTATACGCAAAGGAAAGGATATTGAAAAAATAGTCCTTTCAAAAGCAATTGCGGCTGAACTGTCTGACAAAGTTTTGGTTTATAATAACAGAACTGTCGTTTTTGACTAAACGCGAGTAGAAGCTTGTAAATTTGTGTATCGACGTCACACTTTATAAGTTTCAACTCACAACTTTTTTAACTTTGAATACACCGATAGCACAACAATTAGAACAAGAATATGCCCGATTTATCGAATTCGGAAATCTGCTGGATGTGCGGTCGCGGCGCTATTTAGTCGAGCATTTTAAGCACAAATTGAGTGGAGAAGAACTGATACAAGAGGAACTGAACGACCGTTATTTTCGTTATTTCCGGTCTTCTTTGGACAAAATATTTGTGATAGATGACTTACTAGAGTTGTGTGCAAAAAATGAGCGTATTAGCAAGCAAGTGGTGTTAGACACCTTGTACTGGATGCGCAAAACATTCGAAAAAGCACAACTTAAAAACCCTTGGCAGCGAGAGTTAGACACCTTAAAAGGTTGGGCAATCACTCCGATGAAAGCTTTTCAGGCGCGTTATCCGTTTTTGATAAAACTGCTACGCGAGACCTATGGGAAGGAAGAGTTAGATGCGGGTTTTTATGAGGAGAAGTTTAGACGTTTTTTTGTTAAAGAGTTAGAGCAACATACTAAAGAGGAGAAGGATAATTTTGAATTGATATTCACTGATTTGCTATCGCAGTGGGATGCTCTTTTGCAAGCTAAATTGTTAGACTATCAGTTGAAGAAAATGGAGGAGGAGCGAGAGCAATTTACAGAAATGCTAGATGCTAAAGTCAAGGAATACAAGCAGTTACAATCTTTAATTACGCCCTTTACAGATTATTTGGGTTGGGATATGTCGCGCGAATTGTGGAACGATACTTCTTTTGATGTTTTGCGAGAATATGATGACTTATTACAGGATGAAAAGTCAATAAAAGAACTAGCAGATTTGTTGGGAGATTTGAGAGATGCAGAGATAGAAATGGAGGAGGAAACTTTCGAAAAGACAATCGTTAGGCAAGAGTGGAAAACAGATGAATTTGCGAAAGCAGAAATCGTTGGTGTCCACGAAAGTCGAGACTTAAATAATCTGGTAAGTTCTGAGGTCGGTCTGTTGAGTGATGATGTGACTGAGGATTTATTTCTTAAAAAATATGCGGACCAGGGATTGTTGACTTTCCAGTTTGAAGACCGAAAGTTAGTATCGAGTAAGCATAATATCATGGAAGTTCACCAAAAAGTCCGACAAAAGGAAAAAGGGCCTTTCATTATTTGTGTCGATACCTCAGAGTCGATGATGGGGGACCCCGAACGCATCGCGAAAGTACTGTGTCTCGGAGTCTTAAAAATGGCTGTCAAAGACAACCGTAGTGCTTATCTTATCAATTTTTCAGCAGGTATAAAAACAATAAACCTCTACAATATAGCGGACTCTATCAATGAAATTGCGAAGTTTTTGCGCATGTCTTTTTATGGTGGAACAGATGTCTCTTTAGCTTTGTCCGAAACGATGCGTCAATTGAAAACAAATGATTATCGTGATGCAGATGTCTTGATGATTTCTGATTTTATCATGTACAAAATTGACGACGATGTCTTGTCTGATATTCGTTATTTTCAACACAATAAAGGGACTGAATTTCACAGTCTAACGCTTTCTAACGAAGCGAATAGTGAAATTTTGCAACGCTTTGATACCAATTGGGTGTACGACCCAAAGAAGAAAGGAATTATCAAAGAATTGACGAGAGGATTGGGAACAATAGGGGAGCGGATTTAGATAAGAATATCTATTTTTTCGCGTTCCTAAGAAGTTGGAGGGCAATAAGAATAAGTAACTAAAGGTAACATCAGTAAGTAAGCTTTTTTCGGATGTTATTTTCTAATAGGGAGGATGTCTGATTTCGGAAAAAACGCTATCTTTCCGCCATGAAAGCCAACAATAATACCCTCAATCAAATTATTTTTCTGGTAGCAGGTGCCGCTCTGTTTGCCTATGCTACGATACGGGCTTGTACCTTGCAGATTACAATTGACGAGGCGTCAACTTATCTTACTTATGGACGACACGAGTTATGGCATATTTACACAAATGCCTTTCGAAATACCAATAATCACTTTTTAAATTCATTTTTGGTTTATTTCAGTACCAAAGCATTTGGGTTTAGTCTTTTTACTGTTCGATTGCCCGCTTTGTTGGCGCATCTGATGTACATTGTTTTTTCCTTTAAATTTATTCATGCGATTAGTAATCGGACCATTGTTATCTTAGCAGGGATAGCCTTTTTACATGTGAATCCCTACTTTATAGAGTTTTTTGGCTTGGCTCGTGGTTACGGATTGGGATTTGCGATGATGATGGCATCTATGTATTATTTTTTGTTGTACATCAAAGAGCGAAAAATGAGCTACATAACATGGTCTTTCCTTTTCGCGGGATTGTCTGTTTATAGCCTTTTAATTCTTCTTAATTACTTTGTAGCGCTAATTGCTGCTTTTAATTTTATTCACTTACAGGACTATTTAAAGGCAGAAAAACGCCCTTCTTTTCTGCTCACTTTTTTCGATAAAAACAAAGTTGCTATTTATGTGAGTGTAATTCTGTATGCACTTTTAGCCATCCCTATTTCTATGGTTAGAAGTAGCAATGAGTTTTTTGGCAAACGAAGTAATTTTTACTATGATTCTATTCATAGTATTATGAAAATGAGTTTATTCGGAGAAGAATATTTTCCTGCTTATGTTAGCTCAATCTTGATTGGTATTGCTGCTTTTATCTATTTGGCAGTTGTTATTTACGCTATTCGAGCAATGATTAAACAAAAGACCCCGCCATTAATTAATGCTGGTTTTGCTTTTTGCCTGCTGTTTTTTATTTTTTGTTTGAGTACCATTGTACAGTTTCATTTGTTAGAAATTCCATACTTAAATGAGCGAACAGCTCTACCTTTTATTCCCTTGTATGGAGTCATTCCTGTATTTTTTCTTGCCTATTTAAAGAATAAAAAAAGACTGCAATTTTTGTTGTGTTTGCTACCAATTTTTGTGCTTAGCTATCACTTCTCACAGTGTGCAAATTTGTATAAAAATAAAGAATGGTGGTTTGAACGAGATACTTTAGCGGCCTTGTCTTATATCGAGGAGCATGAAAATTTACCTGATGTAGAGTCACCTGACGACCGTCCAAAATTTGCCACGGTAGGCTGGAATGGTCCAGCTTTTCATTTCCATATTATAGAGGGAAACCTGAAAAAGAAAGTATTGGCTAATCGAATAGATGTTTTAAGCAAGGAAAAATTGCCAGAATACTATTATTTATGGTTTGATAAGGTAAAGCAAATAGATAGAGATAAATATGACTTATTGGTCAAATTGAAGTTTGGAGTGGTTTTGAAGTTGAAAGAAGAACACAAATTGCCAAAGACAAAAGAATAGAATAAGAGATTGAAAATTTACTTGATAACAAAATATACTCTTCTTTGTAAGTACCTGAATGTGGGTATTAACAGAGAGGAGTATAGCTTGTGTCCTCTTTTTTATATAAAATTTTCCTTATCAATTGGATAAGTCTTAATTTTTTCCGTTATTTGATTAATAATCCAACAGTATAGAGATTTTTTATTATCAATAAGCAGGATTTCTATCCTTATTTCTCTATTAATCACTTTCCACTAAGATTTTCAGTACATAATGCTCTTTGTACTAAATTTAATACTGCTCAAATTTTATACAACTAATATTTATTAATCCCCCTTGCGTTGTAATGTTCGGTAATAGAACTGTAATAACCTCTCAGGAAACCAAATGCACTTATCTATTATTTCTTCCTGAGGTTTTAAAATAAACAAACAATACGCGTGTTATTTTCGAGATGTTCGAAAATGACCCTTTACTGTTTTGTCTGTTGGTTATTTTTTAGTGATGCTCAAGCATCACCTGACATTTCTATGCCCCATTGGTATGTCATAAATCACACCGTAGGTTAATTACTTTATAGATTATCACTCGGTCTTTATAATAACGTTTTTAAAATTAAATGAAATGAACAAACACTTACTTACTCGAATGCAGCTTTCTAGCTCGCTGCGTTTTATTTTTGGCTTT
>CALDUB010000012.1 GCA_937923465.1 uncultured Saprospiraceae bacterium | reverse complement strand
AAGTGGTAAAAAATGGGAATAAATGTAAAAATGCTATTTTAAAGGTTAAAAAAATGGAATTTTAGAGTTTAAAAAGACTTTTATTTTGTCAATTATTAATGTTCTGGTGGGAAAAAGTGTTTCATCTAAATTTTCATTCGATTTTGTGGTAAATTGTGGAGGGGATATTATTCACACTCATTAACAAATCATTATACATCCTTTTCTCATACAATTTCATCTTCAGTCCATACATTATATTTAACATCCTCATTTTTAAAACCAAAAATTCAGTTCATGCAACGATTAACATTATTCATTTTGCTCGCTATTTCATTTTCCTACTCTTGTCATAGTGGTGGCGATTATTCATTTAATAAAAGTAAGTCAGAACCTTCCCTTACTGAGTCAACCACGAACCTTGATGACAATCTTGAAATAGAAGAAAATTACGATGGCGATACTCGTTTAATAAACAGTAAACCCATTGAGCGTAAAATCATCCGCAATGCACAAATGAACATGCAGGTGGAGGATATAAAAAAGGCATTTCCTCAGATTGAAAGCATCGTGAAGGATTTAAATGGCTACATTTCGAGTAGTGAGATGCAAAATAATAACTATCAGATAAGTAATAACTTGGTCATTAGAATACCGAATGAAAATTTAGACACATTATTGCTACTTTCTGAAAAGCAATCTATTTTCGTTAACAGCAGTAGCATTAGTTCAACTGATGTGACAGAAGAATTCATCGACATTGAGACTAGATTGACGACAAAAAAGGAAGTCAGGGAACGTTACTTGGATATATTGAGTAAAAAGGCAAAAACGGTAAAGGATGTATTATTGGCAGAAGAGCAAATTAGAGTATTGACGGAAGAAATCGAAGCAAAAGAAGGCCGTTTGCGTTTCTTAAAGAATCGGGTAAATCTGAGCACACTCACATTGAGTATTTATCAAAAAGTAAAATACGTGGCTACACCAAATGTCTATGAAAAGAATTTTTTGACCAAAATAAAGGAAGGCTTTGTTAATGGTTGGGACATTCTATTAGGACTTATTCTTGGTATTATCAATATCTGGCCTTTAGTCATTTTGTTTGTTATATTCGTTTGGAAGAGAAAAGCTATCTGGGGGAAAATTCGCAGAAAAGGATAGTATTTTTATCGAAAAATAAAACGAATGTGGGAATAGAGAGGGATATTTGTAAAAACGAATCATGAAATTTACAAATTCTCTCTCTCCTCTTGCCTTTTTAGAATTAGGCGCGCGCTGGTATGTTTGTCTGACTATCTGCGCTTATGGTGTAGGAAAAATAGTAGGAATGCAGTTTGGTTCGCCAGAAAGCATGGCGGAAAATCTTGGAAATCTTACCATTTCCGAATTAAGCCCAATGCAAATCATGTGGCTGTTCTTTGGATATTCCTATGGCTATGGGCTCTTTATTGGTTTATCTCAAGTAATCGGCGGTTTGATGCTTTTACATCCGCGTACGAAGCTATTAGGTATTGCAGTATTAATACCTATTCTCCTAAATATTATTGTGGCTGATTTGTTTTTCGAAGTTCTGTTTGGAGCGACTTTGACTGCTATTTGGTTGTTTATCCTTTTACTTTTTGTGTTGTGGTATGAGAGAGAGAATGTGATTATAGCATTTAAAGCTTTGACTGCCAGTAGCTTTAAGTGGCAAGAAATATTAGACTCTCGTAAAGAATTACTGCTGAGAGTTATTGCTGTGGTGGTGGGAATTATTGGATTTCATTTTCTTTTGAGGATATTTACTGCTTTATTCTAGACAGAGTAGTAGTTGAATATGTTGATTTCCAAGCTACTCAATCAACATATTCAACTAGACATCTACTCACTCCACCGATAAGTATCTAACTCAAAGCCTGCCAAATCCAAAGCTCTATCAATAACAGTCAAAGCTAATTCTTCAAAATCCTTAGGCTTGCTATAAAAAGACGGACTCGCGGGGCAGATAATTCCGCCTGCTTCGGTAATCGTTTTCATGTTATTAATGTGTATTAAACTATAAGGAGTGTCGCGGGGCAAAAGGATAAGCCTACGACGTTCTTTAAGGATAACATCTGCTGCCCGAGTAGTCAAGTCATCACTGACTCCCGTAGCAATACGTCCCATAACGCCCATACTACAAGGGCAAACAATCATAGTTTCGTAACGCGCAGAACCCGAAGCGAACGGCGCCATGAAGTTCATTTTATCATAGAAATCAAATGGATAGTTCTTATAATCTTCATTATCCAGTTCGTATTTCCAATTAAACTTAGCGTTATCGCTCATCACGACACCAACCGCCTCGACTTGGTCTTTTAGTTCGACCAATCTATCCATCAACACCTTGGCGTAAATAGACCCGCTACTTCCTCCAACGGCTAAAACTACTTTTTTCTTTCTATTCATAATTTGATTTTCTTTTCTAAAAACCAAACTCAATTCCTTAATAAAAGTTGCCGCCCTACCCTATTTCCGTTAAACTTTCATTAAATCGGCTTTATTCTTGTCTCTTAGTTTGCGTCTGGATTAGTTTTGATGTTAAATTACGTGTCGATACAAGGAAATCCAAAACCAATGTGATATTCATTGTGAGGTCATATATTTTTGATTTGCAATTTATACAAAATACAATTTGATGAAAAAGATATTTTTAGCCGTTTTAAGTCTTGCGCTCTTAGGTGGACTTTATGCTTTCACACAAAAAAATGAGGAACTGACAGTTACTCCTCATCAGTCTGTAGAGGTAACAGAGGTTAACCAAGTAGAGACTAAAATTAAAGAAGATACGGCAGTAGACGGTGACTTAAAATGGTACTCTTGGGAAGAAGCAGTAGCAGCTTGTGAGAAAGAACCACGTAAAATATTTGTAGATGTTTATACAGATTGGTGCGGTTGGTGCAAGGTTATGGACAAAAAAACTTTCCCTATTCCAGCAGTAAAATCATACATTGAGGCTAACTTCTACCCTGTTAAGTTAGATGCTGAGCAGAAAGAAGATATCGTTTGGAATGGTAATACTTTTAGCTGGCGACCTGCGGGTAGAAATGGTATTAACATGCTAGCGTACTCTCTTTTGGAAGGTAAAACGAGCTATCCTACTATCGTATATTTGAATGAGAAATTCGAACGCATTATGATTTCTCCCGGTTACAAAACTCCTGAACAGTTTTTACCAGAGTTGAAATTTGCGGCGGAAGAACACTATACAAAGATGAGTTGGGAAGAGTATAAGAAAGGGAAATAATCATTGGTTAATGGTTATTAGTTTTTGGTTATTACAGCCGTTTTACGTTACTTTGAGTGCGTAAAACGGCTGTTT
>CALDUB010000011.1 GCA_937923465.1 uncultured Saprospiraceae bacterium | reverse complement strand
AAATTTTGGAAATTTGAAAATCTTTCGGCTTTTGGGGAACGTTTCTACTAGTCTGCAAGTTAGAAAGAAATCTGGTACAAAACACCAATTCATTCACACACAATCCCCAGCCTATGAAAAAATTAATTACTCTTTACAAAGACTCATTTTCAGGTTTATCTCGTGATATTTGGTTACTAACTTTAGTCACCCTAATCAACCGTAGTGGTACTATGGTTGTGCCTTTCATTGCCATTTATCTAACAGAAGAACTGAATTTCTCTTACATCCAGACAGGTATCGTCATGAGTTTTTTTGGAGTGGGTTCTGTTGTTGGTTCTTACATTGGTGGTCGACTGACAGATACTATTGGACACTATCGAACGATGTTTTGGTCCTTACTCTTGGGTGGTCTTGCCTTACTTAACTTGCTGTTTATCAATACATTCGAGATGTGGTGTTTTGGCGTATTCCTTGTGACTGCGATTGGAGATTGTTTTCGTCCAGCAAGTATGGCGGCAGTTGGTTTTTATAGTAAAAAAGAGAACAGAACACGAAGTTTGGGACTGGTAAGACTGGCAGTAAATTTGGGTTTTGGGGTAGGTCCAGCCTTTGGAGGTATTCTAGCTGCTAGTTTTGGATACGACTGGTTGTTTATCATTGACGGTGTAACTTGCATGCTTTCTGCTTTCATGTTTTTAGCAATATTAAAAGACAAACATCGTCCCCAAAAAGTGGATAAAAATTCTCTCATTTTGGACGCAGATATAAACGAGAATTATGAATCAAACGAACCTTCCTCTCCTTACAAAGATAATTGGTTCTTGGCTTTTGTCTTTTTCTGTTTTCTAAATTCTATTGTTTTCATGCAATTCATGGGTACTCTTCCTGTTTACTACAAGGAAGGATTGAATTTTAGCGATGCTGAAATTGGGATGCTCTTAGCCATGAATGGTCTAATTATCGCCTTAATCGAAATGCCTTTGATTTTTGTTTTAGAGAAAAGAGAAAATATTCTAACGATGATTGCCGCAGGTATTTTCTTAACAGGAATGTGCTATGAACTATTGACATGGACAAGCTGGGCAGGTATTGCGGTCATTTCAATGTTATGTCTGACCTTCGGCGAAATTATCAACTTCCCATTCGCTGCATCATTCTCTCTAAGTCGCGCAACAGAAAAAAATCGGGGCGCATACATGGGACTGTATGGCTTGTCTTTTTCCGTCGGTCACATTGTTGCTCCCATATTAGGGATGAAAGTTGTTGAAGTCTACGGCTATGATACCCTCTGGCATGGACTAGGCATTTTAGCTTTAATTTCTATGTCAGGTGTTCTTTTTGTACAAAAAGGAATGACCAAAGTTGGAAAAACTTAAGTTCTCAGAGTGGTTAGAATTGTTAGACTTTGTGGTAACAATTCTAACCACATCGATTATTCTAACAAATCAAATAAAACTATTTCTACATTCATAAAACTATTTCGCTCAAAATCTCTTTTGATATGGCATATTTCTGCGGAATATAAACCGATGAATGTCAAAATTACCAAAAGAACATAGATTTTTAGATGTTTCAGATTACGGTAGACCCGTAGCAAGGCTAATAGCTAACTCTTTAAAAAACACCTCCGTCACACCTATACATGTGACTATTTGGTTTATAATTTCGGGTTTTTTAGCCATATACTGTATTCTAGAAGGCTACAGTTGGTTAGCAGCTTTCTTTCTAACTTTAAAATCAATACTAGACGCTGCCGACGGAGAACTGTCTCGTGTGAAGAGTACACCTTCTCATACTGGACGTTATCTAGACTCTGTTGCAGATATTATTCTTAATTTCTTTTTTCTTCTTGCGATATGTCATGTTACAAATGGCTCGATAATCCTTATGCTCTTAGCATGGGGAGGTATTCAGCTACAGGGAACACTTTACAATTTTTATTATGTCATACTCCGTAATAATTTTAACGGAGATAAAACCAGCCGCATATTTGAAGATTCCACGCCAGTAGCATTGCCTGGTGAAAAACAAGAACATGTTGATATTTTATTCAAAATGTACATGTTTCTTTATAGTATTTTTGATAAACTAGTCTATCGATTGGACCCCAGCGCCCCCTATGCCAAACACTTTCCGACTTGGTTTATGACTGCTGTTTCAACCTTTGGTTTGGGGTTTCAGCTTTTGATAATGGCAATAATGGGCGTCTTAGGACTCACAGAATACATTATTCCATTTTTCATCCTTTTCACTATATTTATTCCTATTTTTATCATAATTAGAAAAGTCATTAACCAGTAATTTTCGTTTATTTATATTGTTTTTCTATACAATTGTTAAAAAGTAAAACAAGTTCCTATTCGTTTTTTCAGCAAAAAAAAGTTTATAATAACATACTTCAGGTCCTAACCATTCGTTTTTAGGGGGAAATTGTTGCAAATTGTAATTTTTGTAATTTCCTTTACTATATAATGGCACAAAAGAGATGTAATTCTGGTGAAAATTAGATAAATTTGCGTCTTCTATGTGAACGGTAGGCTATTAATAAGTATTTTAGGAAATATTCATCATTAGTTTTCATCATATTTTAGAACATTACTTAGTTTCTTGCAATTATCTTTAGGGTGAAAAATTCCCTTTCTTAAACTGACCTTAATTTTATTTTTGTCTTTTTTGATTTTGCTACAAACTACATTTTTTCAACAAAACTATACAAATGGCAAAATCTCAGCAATCTTTTAATAAAAAAGAGAAAGAAAAAAAGCGCAGAAAAAAGAATCAGGACAAGATGGAACGCCGCGAACAGCGTAAACAAGAAAAAGAAGAACGCGGTAAGTTATCTTTTGAAGACCAATTGACTTATGTAGATGAGAATGGTTACTTTACAGATACTCCTCCAGACCCTGCGAAAAAATCTAAAATTAAAGTCGAAGACGTTATCATAAGTGTTCCATTAAAGGATAATACACCTTATGACCCGATTCGCAAAGGGCGCGTTAAGTTCTTTAATGGCGAAAAAGGCTACGGTTTCCTTATCGATGTAGATACGGAAGAAAGTGTTTTCGTACACATTAATAACTTGCTTGACCCAGTACAAGAGCATGACAAAGTTACATTTGAAGTAGAAATGGGTCCTAAAGGTCCTAATGCTGTCAATGTAAAGAAAGCTTAATATTTATTAGTCTTGTTAATTCCATTTCGATGAGCATATCTTGTTTGTCGAAATGGAATATCAGAAAATCACCATTCAAAACTTAAACAAAGAGACATTAGATAAACGACCTATTTCACACACATTGAGACTTGACGATACTTTCATTATTACTATTTCTAAATAAAGTCAAGTCTAAATTAGATTCAATGAGCGTACCATCAGCAAAGTTCAATACAAAAGACCGTCCGGAGTTTTTCCGTGTATTACGCGGTAGAGTAAGTGACTATTTCCAAGAAAGAAACATTTCCAGAAATGGAAATCTAAGTATGAAACTCAAGACAGTTTTCATGCTAACCTTGTATCTCACACCTCTTATTTTAATGTTAACAGGCGTTGTATCTTCCTTTTGGCCTGTCTTCGGAATGTTTATCATCATGGGTTTTGGGATGTCAGGCATCGGGCTTTCGGTCATGCATGACGCTAACCACGGCTCTTATTCAGACAGTCCAACAGTTAATCGTTTAATGAGTTATGTACTAACTCTAGTTGGCGGTTTTCATACTAACTGGCAAATCCAACACAACGTTTTACACCATTCATACACCAATGTTCATGGTTTAGATGAGGACATTGACAAAGGCGTTATGCGTTTTTGTCCGACACAGGAGCGCAAAGATATATTCAAATATCAGGCATTCTATGCACCATTTCTTTATGGTTTGATGACTATATACTGGTTGATAGGAAAAGATTTCCAGCAGTTATCTCGCTACCACAAGAATAATCTATTAGCAGCACAAGGATTGACATACAATAAAGCTTTGTTCTATATTGTGTTTAATAAGTTGTGTTATGCCGCAGTTTTCATTGTTTTGCCTTTTGTGATGATTGATTTGCCTTGGTGGCAGATACTTTTGGGATATTTAGCGATGCAATTTATTAGTGGGCTGATATTAGCTTTGATTTTCCAACCAGCACACGTTGTGGAGGAAACTCATTTCTTTCAAGCAGAACCGACTGGTAGCAGTTTAGAAAATAACTGGGCTATTCATCAAATGCAGACGACATCTAATTTTGCGAACGATAGCACTTTCTTTTCTTGGTTTGTTGGTGGGTTAAATCACCAAATAGAGCATCATTTGTTTCCAAACATTTGTCATGTACACTATAAGGATATCTCTGCTATTGTTAAACAAACAGCAGAAGAATTCAACGTGCCTTATTACCAGCACAAAACTTTCCTTGATGCATTGAAGAGTCACTTCACATTTTTGCATAAATTAGGAACTGGCAAATATGACCGCGAATTAGCAGCAAGATTGGTTGCAGAAAAGCAACCAAATCAAAAACTTGCTAATGTGGCGTAAACTGGATTAATTTTCAGGTTTACAAAATACAAATACAGATTTTTCAACGAAAGTTGAGAAATCTGTATTTTAGTTTTGGGCATAGTCGTTAAAATGAAATCTTAGGATATGGAAATCAGAAGAGCTATCAAAGCCGACATTTCGGGTATATTAGAACTGCAATCTGCCAATCTTGTTAGTAATCTAAGCGTGCAGGAACAAGAAAATGGTTTTGTCACCACTCCTTTTACGATAGACTTAATTGAAGAAATTATTTTACAAGACGGACTCTTTATCGCTATTGACAAAGAGAAGGTTGTCTCTTATGTCTTTGCTGGTAGCTGGGAATATTTTTCTTACTGGGACATTTTCAAATACATGATTAAACGCTTTCCTAATTTGAAATTTCAAGGAAAAACCATTACTACTGAAAATAGCTTTCAATATGGCCCTATTTGTATAGATGTCAATTATCGAGGAAAAGGTCTAATCAATCAAATTTTTGAAGAAATGCGACTGAATTTAAAAGAAAAATACCCTATTAGTCTTACTTTCATCAATGCAGTAAATATTCCCTCGACAAAAGCACATACAGGAAAATTGGGCTGGGAAATCATTGATAGATTTGAATTTAATGGTGGAAACTATATAGGTTTAGCATTTGACATGTCAAAGTCAGTAGTATGATGAGGATTTACAATGTACAAATTACGACCAATCGAACTTGGAAAGATAATGTACCCAGAAACATTTTCTTGTTTTCAATCCTCCTTTTCCACAAAATCCATATCTTACGGGCGGGTTATATCAAGGCATTTTTTAATCTTTGTGCCTTTCTATGCTAATTTGCGTCATAATATTGAGTAATATCACATATTACGAATCACAAATTCACTATTCTAAAGAAGTCAGAACCGACTCTTTATTTCAACTAAAAAAAATTCTAACATGCCAATAAGAATGGAAGAAGACCCGCAAGAACCAAGGCGGGAACAACCAAAACCAAGCAATAATCAAGGCGGTGGTGGCGGTGGTCTGATGCAAATATTACCTTTTGCACTTACTTTCCTTTTTAAAAAGCCAAAACTACTGGTACCTGTATTAATTGTCGGAGCAATCTGGTGGTTCTTTTTAGGTGGCTCCAATATCTTATCTGGAGGCGGAAGCATCGCTGACGGCGGTGGTGGAGGTAGTAATATAGCCTCAAACGAATTTTCATTTGGAGCAGCCCTAAGCGAAGAAGAATATTCAAAAGCTGAAATATTTGAACCCTTACAATACAGTTCTTCAGGCGTACCTAGTCGTGCCATACTGACGGATTACGCACCAACGCCTTCTCACCAAGGTCGTCAAGGTAGTTGTGTCGGTTGGGCAGCATCTTACTGCGCGCGTACTATCCTACATGCACGTCAAACGGGTGCGAAACCTGATAATGCAGCATTTAGTCCTTCGTTTTTATACAATCAGATTGCCTTAGAGGGCTGTCAAGGTGCATATATGCAAAATGCCATGAAAACGATGAAAGAGGGTGGTGTTTTACCGCTTCAACAATATCCTTATGATGATAGTTCTTGTGCTTCGCAACCTACAAATACAGAGTTGAGTCGCGCAGCTAAATTCAAAACTAAAGGATATAATCGTTTAACTTTATCAGGAAACTACGGTACGGATATAGAAGGCGCCAAACAAAACTTGTCTCAAGGTGCCCCAGTCGTCATAGGAATGATGGTCGGTGGTACATTTATGTCTGACATGCGCGGACGTGATACATGGCAACCAACTCAACGGGATTACTCTCAGTATGGTTATAGCGGACATGCCATGTGTCTTGTCGGTTATGATGATAATAAAAATGGTGGTTCATTTCTTTTACAAAACTCTTGGGGTACAGACTGGGGAAAAGGCGGACGTGCTTGGGTGAGCTATGCTGACTTCAATAAGTTTAACAAAGAAGCCTATGGACTTTATCCAATGGGTAGTTCTGAGCAGTTTGACGCTAATAAATTAGCTGCTAAGGTTGGTTTGGTTTCTAATGCTACAGGAGCTCTTATCGCTTTAGCAAAAGACGGAGAGCGCATTTATCGTACACGTACACCTATTCGTAAAGGTGATAAATTCAAAGTAGCCGTTACCAACACTATTGAGAGTTACATCTACGTATTCGGGCAGGAGACTGACGGTTCTAGTTATGTTTTATTTCCTTACACTGATAAGCACTCTGCTTACTGTGGTATCATAGGAACACGTGTATTTCCTCGTGACTTCTCTATGGTGGCTGATGACTTGGGTTCTCGTGACCGTATCGCTGTTATAGTTTCTAAAACGGAATTAGACCACCAACAGGTTAATCAATACATTAATGGTAGTCAGCAACCTACTTTTGCTAGAAAAGTACAAGAGGTCGTTTCTCAGGTATCTGCAACATCTGTAAAATTCACAGATAGTGAAGGTGCTATTGATTTTGATGCTACATTAGATGGTAAAAATGTAGTGGCTGTAGTTGTTGAAATTGACAAAAATTAAGATAAAATCTTAATTTTCTACTAAAAATAAAAAGGGGCAGTATTTACATTTAGTAAAATACTGCCCCTTTTTTATTTTATTAAGAGATAAATGGTCTTTTTAGGCTGTCACAGCGCTCATTTAATACTTTTATTGTATTTAAAAAAAATAAATGTAATAAAAAAAAGCCCATATAGCCATTTTTTGTGACAGGGATAATCTTACAAACAGAAATAATTAAAACACGAAAAATCCGCTACAATAATTTAATAACAATAAAAAAGTCCTTTTATAAAAATAAAAACAAAAACAAGACACCCCTTATCTGTGACAAAGTTCCGCAACAGATTTATTTTAAAGAAAGTGTAATTCTTACTACATTTGTGACGTAGTTAGGACATCAAGAAAAAAGAAACGAATACACACCTCCTTTTCGTTTTGATATTATTTCCCCTGAGATGATATCTTTCGACTCTTTGTAAAAAAAACAGCCATACTTTATTGGTTGTTAATGTCAATAAATTTCCCTTAAACTGATTTCTACGAATAAAAAAACATTAATAAATTATTCAGTGCTTTTTTAGTATTGACTTAATGAATTAATACTTTTTTCAGGGCTTAATTTCCTGAATGAATAAAAGAAAATGCCCCCTTTTTTTCTTAGGTGTGGTATATGTATCTTTTAATCAATATTTCTATTTGGTAAAATGAATAATTTATTACGTAGTCAGTAAAGGTTCAATTGAGAAAACGAGAAACTAGCTAAGAAGACGAGAAAACAAACATTTTAAGAACTCGAAAGCAGAGAACCCCCAATTTTTTCTGCTTTTAACACACACAACAATTTTATGAATTCATCCCATAAGCAAATCTTGGTCATTGAAGACCACGAATGTGTACGCGTACTATTAGGAAGCTGGTTAAAAAAACAAAATTACCAAGTTACTACCAGAGCAGATGGCTTTGAAGGTATGATGTGGTTAGACGAAGGAAATATTCCAGACTTAATCTTACTTGATATGAATATGCCTCGTGTAAATGGCAACGATTTTTTACGTAACATTCGCAACAGTGGATTTTTCAAAAATATCCCAGTGATAGTTGTATCAGGCACTGAAACTCAATCAGAGATTGAGCAATGCATAGATTTAGGCGCACGCGGTTTTCTAAAGAAACCATTTAATCCTACCAATCTAAATGATAAAATTGGTTCAATCCTTTTCCCTCCTATTAGTAATCCCCTCAATTTGGCTTAAAACAACGTAAACTACTCATTGTCAGACAAATATGCATAAACGATAAAAATACGTATCGTTAGCGAATTTATCCGTCATAAATATTGTACATACTATTGAGAGCGACATTTTAAATGTTTCTGTTAAAGTAAGTTGAAAGCAAACACACATTGTAAGAACTTCTAAACAAAACTAATTATGAACCCAATTCTACTGCAACCTAATAACAAACAGGAGCAGAAAGTAATGGTTTTACTGGGATTAAATGGAGAGACCCCTAACTTTACAAGTACTTCACTTCCGGAAGAAAACCCTTTTCGCTTAAGAGAATTTCAGAGTTCTTATTTAGCATTTCGTTGGCTCGAAGCTCGATTAGATAAGCCTAATAAGATTCAAGAGATTCAAGCTATTATCTGTGGTTATGAATTCTTAGAAACCGAAGATTTCATGCTCATCCGTGCCATTCAAGAACATGACTGTCTGCGCGAGATTCCTTTTATTTCATTGTACCAAAATGAAATGCCCAATGCTGCAAAATTGCTAAAACTGGGAATTGATGATTGTTTTCAAATTCCTGTCAATAATGAGGCATTGGAAACACGTATCAACTTTTTGAAAACTTTCAAAAAGCAAAAACAAGTACATAAAGCTAAACCAGACGATATCTTGGCGCCAAAATTGCCCTGGAAAAAACGTCTGTTTGATATAACATTTGCTTCTGCAGCACTTTTAGCAGCTAGTCCTATCTTACTTGTCTCTGCATTAGCTATCAAGTTAACGGATGGTGGAGATATTACTTACACTTCTAAGCGTGTTGGAACGGGCTACAATATCTTTGATTTCTTAAAGTTACGCTCCATGTATGCAGATGCAGACCAGCGTCTGGAGGAGATGAAGAAATTAAATCAATACGAAGAAGGGAGTGTTTTCCAAAAGTTTGCAAATGACCCACGTGTCACGCCAATCGGGAAGATTATCCGTAAATTTAGTATTGATGAGTTGCCACAGTTGGTAAATGTCATCAAAGGGGATATGTCTATTGTAGGAAATCGTCCTTTACCATTGTATGAAGCACAAGAATTAACACGTGATGACTGGGCTCGTCGCTTTTTAGCACCTGCAGGTATCACTGGTCTATGGCAAGTGTCTAAACGCGGAAAAAATGATATGTCTATGCAAGAACGCATCGATTTAGACATTTCTTATGCTAATAATTGGTCTTTTTGGTACGATATAAAGCTTATTTTAAGAACACCGTTCTCTATCGTCCAATCGTCAGATGTATAAAAAGTTATATAGTTGTATAGTTACAAAGTTAGATAGTTGTAAAGTTGCCATGAACAAGTAAGAGCGGCAACTTTACAACTCTTCAACTTTAAAACTTTACAACTCTAAAACTCAACTAAAATAAATTTATGATTAGCGTTTTCCCTCATCGTAAATCGTAATTCGTAAATCGTAATTACTTTGCATCCCTTAATCAGCATCATAACAGTAAACTACAACGAGTTAGAAGTCACATGTGAACTTCTAAATTCGATACGCGCATGCGGCTATCCAAACATAGAAACCTATGTGGTCGACAATGCCTCAAAAACTAATGCAATACCTCATATAAATGAGCATTACCCAGAAGTGAAAACGATACGCAGTGAAGTGAATCTGGGATTTGCAGGCGGAAATAATCTCGCCGTACGAAAGTGCAAAGGAGATTATGTTTTTTTTATAAATAACGACGCGGAACTCACGAAAGGAGCTTTAGAAAAGCTGGTAGCAGCGTTTGAGAAGGTTCCGCGCTTAGGAGTGGTAAGTCCGAAAATTTGTTTTTTTAAGGTTGTTTCGAGTGGTAATGACGGCTCGGGTACGACTACTAACCAAAGTTTAGCGTCTTCAGAAATGTCTGGAGATATTATTCAATACGTTGGTACGACTCCCGTTCACCCGTTGACTGCTCGGAACAGCACTTTCGGAACAATGGACGTTGATATAGGGCAATATACAGAATTCAAACCGACCGCCTATGCCCACGGCGCAGCTATGATGGTCTCTCGCGAGGCTATAGAAAAAGCAGGTTTGATGTGGGAACATTTTTTCCTCTATTATGAAGAGTTAGATTGGTGTGCACGGATACGTCGTGCGGGTTTTGAGATTTATGTCGAACCTAACGCCAAAATCTATCACAAGGAAAGTTTAGCGACGGGAAAAATCAGTGCGCTCAAGACTTACTATGTCACACGAAATCGCATTCTCTTTATGCGACGCAATCATTCGACTTGGCAAATCGCCGCATTTACCCTATTTTTGGTCTTCTTTACTATTCCCAAAAACGTATTAGTTTATCTTCTCAAACGAGATTTTAAAGAATTACGTGCTTTTGGTAAAGCTATTTGGTGGAATATCTTAGATGTTTTCTCCATTGATAATGGTAAATTGGACCCTATCCCCTCGCCTTTTCGTACGGCGGTTTTAACTTAAAAATTTGGGACGAAGACCCCTTAACCCCCATTTGGGGGAACACTCATTTAGCTTATTTTTTTTTGTAATTCTTAATTTCTTATTTTCAACCTGAAAAATTAAAATTGAGAATTATCAGAGGAATTAAAATCGAAGAAAGTTCCCCCAAATGGGGGTTAGGGGGTCCGAACAACACAAGCATTAAAATTTCGGACTACACATGAGCATACTAATTACACTTTTCTACATCCTCTGCGGAATCTTCGGATTCTTCCTTCTCCTCCCCTTTCTGACAACCTTTTTCTCGCTTCTTTTTGGTAAAGAACGCGTGAAGACACCTGCGCAAGAAAAACAACATGATTTTGGTACAATTATCACAGCTTATAGAAACTGTGATATCTCTAAAGGATTGATTGAGAGCCTTATAGCACAAAAATATGAAAATCAGCACATCTACCTGGTTGCTGATAATTGCGATATATCTGACTGGGATATTGAGCATGAAAAGTTTACAATCTTTCGTCCAGAGCCTGCTTTGAATTTGAAAGCAAAGTCTATCATTCATGCTATGGAAAACTTTGTACGTCCGCATGATTACACGGTAGTTTTTGATGCAGATAATGTGGCGCACCCAGATTTCTATAAAGTCATTAATAAGTACGCAAATGCTGGTTACAGCTCAATTCAAGGTCAGCGTACGGCAAAGAATTTAGACTCTGTTTATGCTTGTGCAGATGCGACAGGTGAGTTTTACAAAAATTATACAGAACGTTATGCGCCATACCTTTTAGGTGGCTCGGCAGTAATTTCTGGTAGTGGAATGGCTGTTGAGACAAAATTGTATAAAGGTTACCTAGACAGTCCAGAAATCGAACAAGGCAAGCATTTATGGAAAAAAATGCTACAAGAAGATAAAATTTTACAGAATTACTTATTGCGCCTAAATGAAAAGATAGCTTATGCTTGGGATGCGATTATTTATGACGAGAAAGTAAGTGACGCAGAGGCTGTTACGACACAACGTAGCCGTTGGTTGTACTCTTACTTCCAAAATATCCCGAATTCTTTGGGAATCCTACGTCGTGGGCTTTTCAACTTTTCATTTAATCAACTTTACTTTGGTTTGGTGACGATTGCTCCGCCATTATTGGTGATGATGGGAGTGTCGGGCTTATTAGCTTTTGTGGCACTTTTCATTAATCCTTGGGTGACTGTAGCTTTTGCCGGAGCTTTTTCCCTTTTCTTTGGGACAATCTTCTGGACTCTTTATTTGAGTAAAGCAGAGCCTGTGATTTGGAAAAATTTGCAAGGTTTACCTATGTTTTTATTCCGTCAATTGGCAGCTTTGCCTAAGATGTTGAACCCGAATAAAAACTTTAAGCATACGGAGCATAAGAAGGATGTGGGAGTTGAGGAATTGGTGAAGTAGTTTCCCTCCTTCGTCGGGATGACAAAAAGTTGGTTACTGGTTATTTGGGCTATCTTCGTTTCTTTTAACATCTAAACTTTGATAGAATGAAATTCTACCTTTTTTCCTTTTTAATCATTATTGCATTATTTGCTTGTAAAGAGGAACCGCCAATAGATTTATGCAAAAATGTTGTCTGTAATAATGGTGGAATCTGTAATTCAGGTCTTTGTGATTGCCCTTCTGAGTTTATGGGCATTGCTTGCGACTCTCTTGCACCTGCCTCTGCGATTAGAATTTCTAAAATATTCATAACAGATTTTTTAGAAAGGGAAACATTCCAACATTGGGACTCATCAACAGACAGACCTGATATTTTCATTCGTTTGACAGGTAATGGAGTATCTCCAGCTTTTAATACTGAAATTCAGCAGAATGCAAACTTTGAAGAAGAGTACGAATTTGACGTAGATTGGAGGATTGACCATCCAGAAACGGGTGCTTACTCAGTTACTTTCGACTTATTTGATGATGATACGGAAGATGACGGGATTTCGGATTACATGGGCAATCAAGTTTTTTTCATCTCAAACTATAGAAATGAAAAGCCTTCAACAATTATTTTTCCTTTTGTTGAAGATGTCAATAATCTTGGAATTAAAATCGAATTAGAATGGATTTTCGAGTAAAAACTGAACACATTTAAGTGAAACAACTGTAAAACGTATTTTCAACTACATTCCAGTTCTATTTTCAATCTTATGTCTCTATGAAAAGTACACCTTTGGTTATTTCACTTTTACTAAACATCGTCCTAATCGCCCTTTTCGCCTTCATTCTAACAAAATTAGGCGGTGCACGCTACGTTTATTTCAAAATGAAAAATCGTGGCGTAGCGGGTGTATACATGCATCGGAAAAATATATTTGAAAACCTTCCGAAAGATAGTACAGATGTCGTATTTTTGGGCGATAGTTTGACAGAACAGTGTCCTTGGGATGAATTATTCCCTGATGTGGACTTAAAGAATCGAGCAATTGAAGGTGATATGACAGACGGGATTTTAGACCGTCTTGAAGTTGTCACAGCATTGACTCCAAAAAAACTATTTCTATCTATTGGTGTAAATGATTTACTTTTTCACTCCCCTGACTACATCGTTGAGAATTACAAGAAAATTCTAGCTAACATCTCCCAGCAGTCCCCTTCGACAAAAGTCTTTGTACAAAGCCTTTTACCCGTTAATAACAACGTGCGTAATACAGGCGTAAAGAACAAAGACATTTCGGAAATTAACCGTCAGCTAAAAAAAATATCTAAAGATAAAGAACTGACTTTCATTGACTTGCACGCAAAACTAGCAAATAATGAAGGTCTACTGCCAGAGCGTTTTACGCGTGATGGTATACATCTGAACGGTGAAGCTTATATGCTTTGGCGCGAGGAAATTGAGGGGTTTGTTATTGGTTATTAGTTATTGATTATTATGTTGATGCTTATTTCATTCTTACGAATTTAATGAGCAACATCACGATAATAACCAATAATTAATAACGAATAACCAGTCCAAAAAAACTACACACAAAACCAGGAATTTGACGACTACACAAGAAAGTCTCACAAAGACCGTCAACCAACACGGAAGATGATTTTTAACAGCATCCCATTTTTCATATTCATTGGCATTTTCTTGCCTTTGTACTTCGCCTTGCGCGGAAAAGCACGCCTTTGGTTGTGTCTTATCGCCAGTTATTTCTTTTACGGCTGGTGGGACTATCGCTTTTTGAGTTTGATAGTCATTTCAACTGCATTGGACTACCTTGTTGGTCTTCAGTTAGGAAAAACGGAGGAAGCCACTGCCCGCAAACGCTTGATGCTATTGAGTATGGCGGTGAATTTAGGTTTCCTTGCCTTCTTTAAATATTTCAACTTTTTCGCGGATAGTTTTGCCGATGTGCTGGTCTCGGTCGGCTTTGAACCTAGTTGGCATACACTGAATATCATTCTCCCCGTCGGGATATCCTTTTACACTTTCCAATCGATGAGTTATACCATTGATGTCTGGAAAAAGGAAATACCTGTAGAAAAGAATTTTTTGCGATTTGCGACTTTTATATCCTTTTTTCCGCAGTTAGTAGCTGGACCAATAGTTCGGGCGAGTGAATTCTTGCCGCAATTTCAATCAGATAGGAAATTTGATTGGAATAGGATTATTAGCGGTTCTGGGCAGATGTTGTGGGGTTTCTTTAAGAAAGTAGCGGTAGCAGATAGTCTTGCGCCCTTTGTAGACCAGTGTTTTGCGGCGCCAGATACATTTAGTTCGATGCACCTTTTCATTGGTGTGTTATTCTATTCTTTCCAAATTTACTGTGATTTCTCTGGTTACTCTGATATCGCGATTGGATTGGCGCGGATGATGGGCTTTGATTTCCCTGAGAACTTCCGAACGCCTTATTTCTCTCAAGATTTTAGTGAATTCTGGAAACGCTGGCACATTACTTTGTCTTCTTGGTTAGGTGACTACTTATATATTCCTCTCGGTGGTAATCGAAATGGGAGTTTTGGTTCGATATTCTTTATCGGCTTATTTAGTGTGTTTGCCATTGGTGTGACAGGCTGGATGTGGCTGATACCTGCATTTTTGCTCATTTATGCAGGCGGTTATTATTATTTGCGTCAAGGAAAAAAACAAAAAGCGAAAACTTTTACCATGATGAATCTCATGGTCACTATGTTATTAGGTGGCTTGTGGCATGGTAGCAGTTACGTATTTATACTTTGGGGCTTTTTACATGGTGCGTACTTGATTTTTCAGCGCATCTTGGGTCCTGGATTTGGAAAATTATTAGACAGTTTGCACACTCCGTCTTGGTTGAGAATGGGAATTAATGTGGCAATAGTCTTTAGCTTAACCAGCTTGGCTTGGGTATTTTTCCGAAGCCCAGATTTTGAGACGGCGATGTCGGTTTTATCTGGCATCGCCAACCTCGAAACTTTCACTTTCGGGTCGGTGATTCACAAGTTTGTCGTACTCAAGGGAGTTTTTGTGGTAGGTATTTTGCTTATGGTAGAGGCGTCAGATTTGAAGTTTAATTATCAGGAGGTTTCTTTGCGTAAGCCTATTTTCAGAGTGGTAACTTATACTTTGTTGTTGCTTCTGATTGCTTTTATGGGGACGTTTGATAGTGATGCTTTTATTTATTTTCAATTTTAGAATTGTTGCGGGTTGCAAATCCGCAGAACGAACAGGCTGCAAGCCTGTGCTACAACTTTTGTTATGAAAAACTCTCTTTGGATATTCGCAGTTTTAGCTATCACCTTTTTGGGTGACCGCGCCATTGGTTATGTGATGCAGCAGCAAGCAGCTGATAGCCAGTTTCGCTATGCACGTCTGTACGATAATCGTGCGGAGGCAGATATACTTTTAGTGGGAAATTCTCGTGGACTTATCTTCTACCAACCTTATATTGAAGAAGTTACACAGTCCGAAACTTTCAATGTAAGTTATAATGGTATGCCGATTGATTTGGCGAATGTATTGGTACAAGATTACTTTGACCTCTACCCTGCGCCTAAGAAAATGGTGGTAGATGTGACGATGTGTGACCGCCTGAATGACCAATTGATGAGTGATTTTAAAATGTATGCTCCTTACTCTGAAAAGTTATCTAAACTACTGAAAGACAAGTCTGATACTGCTTATAATGGTTCGCAATTTTCGCATCTTTTCCGTTACAATTCTGAACTTTATCAGCGTAATTTATTCTTCCAAAATAAGACAGATGAAGATTGGTTATTGGATAGAGTGATTAGTGATGGTATGGTGGAAGGTTCTGCGGATTTGAAAGATTACACAATTGATTTTCAGCCAACTCAGAAAACTAAACAAGTAAAAACCAGTTTTGAATATGTCACGAATCAATTAGTTGATATGGTAACTGACTCGCCGACGAAAGGAACAGATGTAGAAACTAATCCTGAATATGTCATCAATCAATTAGTTGAAATGGTGAAGTACGCACAAGCTAAAGGAACAGAAGTCGAATTGGTTATCAATCCTTATTTTCCTGCTTTTGCTAATAAAATAGTGAATATTCAAGATTTGAAAAGGACGGTAGAAGCGAAGACGGGATTGCCTGTAAATGATTATTCTTTAGCGGTAAAAGAAACCGCAGGATTTGGTGATTATCAACACTTGAATAAGGCGGGTGCACGTACTTTTATTGATAAAATGTTGGCGGATAATGTACTGAAGTAAAGTATCACGTCCGTTCTACGGCGTGTTTTTCCAAGCGAGACTTGGACACGGCGTGGAACGACCGTGATACTTTTCGAACTAAGACAAATACTTCTTAATGTGCTCCATATCACGCACAATTTGCGCGCGAATGGCTTCATAAGAGGCAATAAAATCAGACTTTGTTACTTCTATCTTAGTCGATGCTTTCTTAACATCATTTAGTACTTTCTGGTGCTTTTTCTTACTTGCCTCTATCTCCGCAGTCATCTTCTTTATCATCTTCTCTTTCTCGTTTATTTGAGCTGCTAAAGCTTTCATTTCCTGCTGCTTAGTGCCAATTTGCTTTTGCATATTGCCGTCTAATGCTTGCTCAAATTTCTTTTCTTCTTTCTCTAAAACATTTAAGTAATGCTGAGCTGTTTGCGTCAAATTCTGTGGTGTTGCTCCCATTGTTTGCGCCATAGCAAAAGCGGACTGGAAGCGGGTTGCTTCATCCATTTGTTGCATTTTCTTTAGCGAATTCAATGAGTTCTTAAATTCCAAATAATCAAACCCATCTAAGTTGGCTTTGTCCATTGCTCCAAAGAGAATTTTCATAAACTTATCTGTCACTTGACCTGTATGTGGAACACCTGTTTCTTCGTTAGAACTAACAGGTGCAGCAGGACGTGGCGTCGGTTTAGATTTAGCTTTGGGCATCGAATCTGCATGTACCTTATTCGTCTCTTGAGCTCCTTCGATTTCTTCTACGAATAGAGATTTGAATTTTTTAAACATTGCCATTTGGACAGGATTTTTAAATTATCGTTCTCCGCCAAATCGTGTGACAGGAAAAAATTAAAAGCTAAAATCAAGTAATAAGTAAGTGAAGTTATTTATTTGGGTAAAATTTGAGAGCAAGATTTTTTCGATAGTTTTCTTTTAAAAATCGTTGCATACCGTGTTCCGATGCTCTGCTCGGAAGTCTGCACTACGGAACTATTTTTAAGAGGAAAATAGCGGAATAAAGATGTTTTCAAATTACCCAAATAAATAATGTCACTTACTTAACTTAGCTTTTCATTTTTTTTCATGTCACTTTCTCACGATTTGGCGGAGAACCTAAATTATTACTTTGAAAATCCTTGCACTCACGTACAAGGCTGAAGACTGTCGTGCCGGTGGCACTTTATTGATTGGTCACAAGTAACTGACTTTTAAGGAAAAATCAAAATTTAAGTTCAACCTATTAGCTTTCTTAATGCCTTAAATCCATCTACTTCATAAGTCGGCTTAATCTCCGTTTTGTTTATTTTCTTTTTTGCATTGAACCAAGCAGTATCAGCACCGATATTTATTCCTCCCAAAATGTCAGAACTTAAATTATCACCAATCACTAAAACATCATCAATTTTAGGTTGCCCCAATTGTCTGAATGTGTCGTCAAAAAAAGCAGGTTTAGGCTTAGCGACACCAATCTCTTCTGAAACGGTAATGGCATCAAAAAAGTGTGTTAATCCTGCTTTTTCGATGCGAGGTCTTTGCACCAGCTGCAAGCCATTTGTGATGATACTCAAGGAGTATTTTTGCGCTTTTAGTTCTAATAAAAGTTCTTTTGCACCGTCTAATAAATAATCTTTTTCTCCTAAACTTCTGAGGTAATGGTCATTGACTTCCAGAGGATTACCTGTTTCGTTGATAGCGTCTAAGAATAGTTTAAAGCGCAATGGCTTGATTTCTTTTGGTGTAATTTCACCGCGTTCCAAGCTTGCCCAGCATTCGTTATTTATTTTTAAATAAGTGGGGTAAGTTTCTTCTTTTTGCTCGATTTTATAATGCGCTAATGTTTCCCTAAAAGCGACTGCAGAGGCTTTTGTGAAATCAAATAAGGTATTGTCTGCGTCGAAGAGTAGGTATTTGTACATAATTGCTTAGTTGAAATTTGCTTGCTAAGAATACATGATTGATACGCGGATGATGCGGATAGGGCGGATTAAAGCGGATTTTTTCTTAGCGCATCCGCCTAAATCCGCCCTATCCGCATTATCCGATTTTCAATCCTATCACGCTTAATGTTCTATTTTTTCATTGTAAACATTAATTTTCCGCCAATCAGCAACAAAAGTCCTCTTTTATCTCCAAAAAACCGAAAGAATTCCTAAATTGGTTTTCGATTATTATTTCCAAGCTTCATTCATAAATGAAAAACAAATTTATACTCTTCTTTCTCCTCTCATTCTACGGCATCCTTGATGCCCAAGATATCCACTTTTCGCAGTTTTATCATTCTCCACAAAACATCAATCCAGCCTTGATTGGTGCATTTAAAGGCAACTATCGGGCAATTGGGACGTATCGGTCACAGTGGTCATCGGTGCCAGTACCTTACACGACTTTTGCTGGTGGTGGAGACGGAAAGTTATTGCACAAGTTCTTAGGAAAAGGAGTTTTGAGTGGTGGTTTTCAATTTAATTATGACCAGGCTGGGGCAATTGCAGTGAAATTGACAGAAGTTGGTATTGGCGCATCTTTGGCATATCCTGTGACGAAGCAAGCGACTGTCAGCGGTGGACTTGCATTAACCTTTGCTAATCGAAATCTGGATGCAAATCTTATCACCACTGCCTCTCAATACAATGGCGACCAATTTGATGAAAACTTAGGAACAAACGAGGCTATTCCAAATCCAAATCACAATATTTTACGCATTGGTGCGGGTGTTAATATACGTTATATTTTAAACCGGAAGAAACGAACTGCTTACAATTTCGGTTTAGCTTTATTGAATTTAAATGCACCTGGAACGAATTTTAAAGAAGGGAATACGAAGGCAAAAGTACCTGCTCGATTGACTTTTTATTTCGACGGTTGGACACAGTTTCATCCAAAAATGGATATTAAAAGTCACGCATTGTGGCATGTACAAGGAGACTTTTCAGTCGGAACTTATTCTGAATTTGTTGTAGGGTCAGGTATTCGTTATCACCTCAATTTATCGCCTGATAAAGAGAAATCTATTGCCTTATTGACTTCCTACCGCTTTGGAGATGCGCTCATTCCGAGCATTGAATTTGGTTGGCGTTCCTTGACAGCTGCCTTTTCTTATGATATGAATACTTCGCCTTTTCAAGTAGCAACTAATCGTCGTGGGGGTCCTGAGTTTTCGTTGATTTATATTTTTACGAAAGTTGCGCCGCCACCTGTTTTTAAGGCTTGTCCGGTGTTTTAGGTATTGGTTATTATGTTTTATGTTTCTCCTTCATATCGAAGGTAGTCTGGTTCGTAAAATTTAATGGTGATTTCTCGCAAGGTATTTATATCATATAAATAGTGTCACGTACTTATGCTTACCCAAATTGGGATAAAGCAACAAATACAATAAGTAATATTCTTTTCATGAGAATGATATTTGAGATGATTTCTTTCTTTCTAACTATTTAGGTGTCTGACGCTTATATTATTAAAAATTGAGAACATAAAGAGCAAAACCCAAGATTTAGACAATAGTAAGCGTCTGACACCGATTTCAAGAGTCGGTGTCAGACACATAGGCAGTTACCTTTTTTTGTAGAAAATGAACGCCCCAATCATTTGTACTTATGATTGGGGCGTTTAGGGAAGAAGTAAAAAATAAACTACTTCATATACTGCGCTAAATCTCCCTTCAACTGTTCTGGTGTACGATAACCTGTAATCGTATTAATGATTTCAAATTTCTCATTCAAAATAACCAAAGAAGGATAGCCTCTTACTGGAAAAAGATTCGCTAATTGATGTCTGCCATTACGTCCTCTTTTGTTTGGAACATACTGTGGATTTGTATATTCTTTCCCCAAATAAGTAATAGGGTCAGGTCCTTCGGCATTGAATTTTACAGGATAAAAATTGTCGCCCATTAACTTGATAATTTCTGGATTAGAAAATGTATTCCGGTCCATCATTTTACAAGGTCCACACCAAGAGGTATAGACATCTACAAGCATTTTTTTAGGATTTGATTTCATTAAACCCTCAATGTCACCTAAACTTGCCCAAGGCATCTTAGTTAAATCTTTCGTTTTGGGAGGGGCTACCTTTGTTTTTACTGGAGTTGCTTCTGTTTTCTGAGTGACCACTTTACTATCTTTTACCACTTGAGTCTCTGAACATTGCGTCATAAACAGTACCGCAAAACAACTTATCAATAGTAAACTTAAGAAATTTTTCATGTTTTTGTTTTTATTTGTAATGAAGGTGCAATATTCGACAGTTTTGATGATATTAACAAACTACGATACAAATTTTTCATAGCGTTACCTAAAAGCGCCACTTTAATCTGAAGGCATTTTTACTCGACTGTTTCCAAAAATAAAAGGCTTGCAAATTCAACTTGCAAGCCTTTCATTATCAGTTAATTATCTAAAATCACATCTTCACAAACCGCTTAATAACGGTCTCCCCTCCTGTCCGAACAGATAAAAGGTAAATTCCTTTTTCTAATTTTGATACAGGTATTTTAACTGTTTGTACACCTTGGATACCTTCCAATTCTTGGAAGATTTGAGTACTTCCTGTTACATCTAAGATTTCTAAATTCACAGCGTCCATATTTTCAGAGTTGATTTCTACTGTCAAAACATCCGTTGCAGGATTTGGATAAGCTGCTACGATTGAGCTTACTGTATTTAAAGCAGCAGGCGTACCATTTGTCAAGTTACTCAAAACCGTAATCATAGCAACTCCTTCATCATCTTCTGCTAAGGTGCAACATGTGCCATTTCCGGGGCTACTATCAACATCTGTATCATTCATTGAAGAAACTTGTGCATAAAGGTTTTTCATGCCTGATTGCAAGGTAAAGTAGTTGACCGTTAACACGGCACTTTCTCCAGGTTCGAGAGTTTCTAAAGTCCAAGCGTTACTGACGATAGAAAAGTCACCTTGAGTTGAACTAGATTCATTTCCTCCTTCAAAAACAAGTCCGTCAATAGGTTGCACATAAATTGTTGCGCCTGTCGTCGCTTCGGTTCCTTCATTTGTTACTGTGATTGTTCCCGAAAAAGTACTAAAAACAGGCACTGTTCCCTGAGCAATGCTAACTTCCACACTCAAATCAACGCCATCTTCTTGTATCAAACCACAGTCAAGAGGTGTATCAATAGTTATCATATCTCCACAATCAGAGTCCGAAGAGTCATAGATTAATAAAGAAGACGGACCTTGTGATAAAGGAATATTGTCAAAAGTATATATGCCACTTACGCCTGTTTCTACGCCTAAAAACTCATCATTTAAGAAAGTATAAAGCTGTTGGGGTGGAGCAGTATTTTGACTCGTCAAAGCAATAGTGAAGTCATAAAATCCTTCTGTAGCAGAACATGCGACATCTAGTAATTCAATATTGACTGTACATGGAAAATTTGCCTCGTCAAAGAAAAACAAGCCGTCTAAATACAGATTATTAGTCTCATCGCTCTCTACTACATTTGCTCCTCCGTCGATTATAATTCCAAAGTAATTATAACCATTCGGGACATTCTGATTTAAAGTAAAAGTACCGCTACGCGTAATAGACTGACCTGGATTTATTACATCAGTGACTAACTCTGTTCCTTGTGCAGAATATGGAGTACTAATCGTAGCATCATCTGTTACAAAACCAGTAAAGACAAAATCTGTCATATTCGGTGCATCTCCTTGGTTTTCAATCGTAAAGGAGTAATCTATCGTTCCTCCGATTTCAGTTGAGTTGATAGTTAGCGTAGTATTCGTAAGTACTAAATCAGGAAGTTCGTTTGGAGGTGTATCTCCACTTGGCCACAGTGCTTCATCATCTTCTGTAGGCGAACTTCCATTGCCATTATTCGGTGTACTATCGCTGTCTGCTTCTGTCATGGCAGTCACTTCTCCATAGATACCAAAGTCATCACCAATTGTAAATACAGGAAAAACGATAAGTTCAGACTGTCCTGGAGCCAATGTACCTACTTGCCAAACAGGATTATCTGTCCAGTGCAATTGTGCTGTCCCAGCAGTGGTCGTCGGTGTGCCCGTGACGTTTACTTGATTTTTATCAAAAGTTACAACTAAGCCTGTCGCAGCAGTTGTGCTTGTATTTGTAATTGTAAAAATAGCTTCGCCTGCTTGGTAAGCACCCGTTGGCGTATTCGTTCCAGTAGAAACTCCAAGTTCAACATCTGCACCTCCGCCTCCATTTCCACAGATACCTGGCGCCACAGGAATGTTAGATGTCAATCCATAATCGCAACTCCCATTATTAGGCTCCGTTACGAAAATTGTAAAGTCTAAACCTTGTGGTAAAGTCGCCACATCAACTAACTGTCCGACGACGATAGTACCGCTAAAACTTGTACCCAATATTTCATAATCAACTGTATTTCCTACTGCTCCTGCGACTTCTATCGCGAAAACGAAAGGTGAATTAAAGGTATTCTCAGCACAAGTAATTTGAGTATTTACAATAGTTAGATTACAAGAAGTTTCGCTACCAATCGTAAATGGTGCCGCTATCGTATTGTTTGTTTCATTACTTTCTAGAATGACATCTGACTCATCTAACTCTATGATAATGAAATAATTACCGTCTGGTAAACCAAGTGGAATTAAAGTTTCAATATTTGAGTATGATGTCACACCGTCTACTGGTAGAAAAGCCTCTGTTCCTGTACTTCCTCCTGCGATATCATCTGGACTAAGCACATTATCTGTTGATATCCACGCTCTTATCGTTGCTGAAGGTCCAGAAGGCGCGGTCCCTATATTTGTTACATCAAAAGATAACTCAAGGTTATTATTGACTGTGATTGGTGAATTTTGAACGACTAAATTAGAAGGCACTAAGTCAGGCAAGTTTCCAGCACCCCCATTTTGATAAATAGCTTCATCATCCTCTACAGGACTCACACCATTACCATTATTAGGCTCACTATCAAAGTCATTTTCGTTTTGCATAGTCACTTGACCATACAAACTGTAATTCGCAGCAAGTGTATACAAATCAAAATCAATTGTCGCCGTCTGATTAGAACCTAAACTTCCTACATTCCAAACAGGATTATCTGTCCAAAACAAATCAATCGAACCTTGAGAAACCGTCGGTACGCCAACTACATTCAAATCATTTTTATTGAATGTCACTTGAATACCTGTTGCGTCTTCTCCCAAAAAATCATTATACAAGGAAAATTGAGCATTTGCATCAGAGTAAATATCAGGAGTAGGAGTAATCGCAGCTGTCAATTCTAAATCAGAACAAACATTTCCAAAACCACAATCTACAGCAGGCAATAAGGTATATCCTCCTGTACAATCAGGATTTTCGTTATCAATGATTTGACAACCTACAGGTGAACCATTGCCCCAGTTTGCTAAGTTAGCCGTAAAAGTAATCACTTCTCCATAAGTCCCTGTTGAAGGTACTTGTCCACAAAACTGTCCTCCAAATTGACCTACAAAACCAGTTCCTCCTCCCTCATTTTCAATGGTATAAATAATTGTAAATGTATCGTCAAAAGGACTTTCCGTTCCCATATCATCTATAGAATTGCTGATTTCGTTGTAAATAATTTCACACTCAGGCTGAATACCTCCACAAGAAGGCGCAGTAACGCTCAGTGTTTCTCCACAATCTTCAGTCCCCGCCTCATCTGTAAATATCAAAGTTAAATTTTCAATATCTAAACTCAAATTTGTCAGGTCCGTGAAGCCACTAGAATAAGCTGAAGTTTGATTATAACTCAACTCAGGAATGAATAAAGTGTAATCTCCAGTTGAACCATCCGCCCGAAAACGCAAAGTATAACTATCATCACTTGTATCTTCAGGTGTCCCATTATCATTACAAACTAACTCCGCATATGCTTGGTCAAAAGTACAACCAGCTCCATCATTTGGGAAAGTATATCCTGCTTCGTCATCTTCATTTGCCGTACAGCAAGTTCCATTTCCAGGCGTACTATCAGGGTCATTACTTCCCCCTTGGGCAACTTGTCCATAGAAAGTTATAGGATTTTGAGAAAGGGTAAAGAAAGTGATGTCAAAGGTCAAAGTTTGCCCAGCAGCTACATTTCCTACAAACCAATTTCCTTCCGTGCTACCTCCGAAAAACCCCTCATACGAACCTTGTTCTGCATCAGGAGGAAATTCACCCGCGATAGCTGTACCTGTAGGTATATCAAAGTTAACTACTGCATTATCAACAGATTGTGTTCCTGTGTTTTGTAATGTTGTAGTAATTGTAACATAGTCATAAATCCCAACTTGAGGATTATTAGAAGTCATGGAGAGTTCTAAATCAACTGTCTGCGCTTGTAAAAAAGCAGGAAATAGTAAAATAAGCAAATAGCTCATTTTGAGTAGTGTATTATTTTGAAACATAGGCTTGTTTTTTGCTTTTCTAAAAAATCCCACGACTATTATGAATGCGAAAAATTGAGGATTTGTCAAAAAATGTTTTTAATAACATCGGTAAAAAGCAGTATAAAAAGTAGTTCGCATCGTAAGTTTAATGTTTAACATTTTTCTTAGGAATTTGAATACTATTAGAAAAGGGAAATAATGGTAAGTGTAAAAAGAAAATTTGATTTACAAATTTAACATTTTAAACTCAAGAAATAGCTAGTTACATAATAAATTAACTGCTCATTGTAGTAAATTAACTACAAATAGTGAGTCTGAACAGGAATGTTAGCGTGACGTTAATCTGCACAGATTTTCGACTTAGATATAGTAAATGGACTAATTTGTGCGTTATTCAGACTTGTTTACAAATAAAAAACCTTTCTATTGAAGTATACAATTCTTATTCATTTCCTTCTCCTTTCTTTTTTTCAAGCTACAGCTGCAACTGTTGAGCTTGATTTTTATTCTGAAAAGATAAGTTTGGAGTACAACTCGGGTATGCTCAACAAGGGTGATGTTCGCTTAGGGTATGCAGATGCTGGTGGGAAACTACAAATTCAGTCTTACTTTGAGCAACAGCGTTTTTCGGGAGCATATTTGACGCTTTTGAATGAACTGCGACGTGCTAAACGAGAATATCAACTTAATGATTGGCTGTTTTACAAGCTGACAACAGAAGCAATCGAGAAAATCGGTCGTTCAAAAACAAAGCGGCATCGTGTTTTTATGCGTTGGTTTATGTTGAATATGGCGGGCTTTGATTGTCGCATGACTTACGCGAATAATCGAACTTATATCAACATCTATACAGAAGATGAATTGTTCGCCATGCCGATGATAGAAGAGGGTGATAGAATGTTTGCTAATTTATCAGAAAAAGAATACCCAGGACAGTCTTCTGAGTCGCTTTACATAGTAGGTTATGTGCCTAATCCAGGCGGACGAGCATTTAAGTTTGGGATGGAAAAACTACCTAAGTTACCTGTTAAAAAAATCAGTAAAACCATTGATTTTCAGACAAATAGCGAAAAATATAGCGTCAATATGGCTTATGATGCGACAGTCGTGGAGTTCATGAAAGACTATCCTTATTTGGCAGACGAGGAATATTTTAGAGTTCCTCTCTCTGAGACAATTCGTACTTCTCTCCTACCCGCTTTACAACAGATTATTAAAGAAAAAACGCAGCAAGAGGCTTTGTCTATTATCGCTTCTTTTACGCGCAATGGCTTTGGTTATCAGTTGGATGAAGACCAGTTTGGACTTAGTAAACCAATGGTTCCTGAGGAGCTTTTTTGGTATCCGTATTCGGATTGTGAGGACAGATGTGCCCTTTTTCATGCTTTGACTAAAGAACTTTTGGGCGTGAATATGGCAATTTTGATTTTTGATGACCATGTGAGTATGGCAGTTGCGTCGGAAATGGAAGGGGATTTGATTCGATTTGAAGGAAAAAGATATTTTGTGGTTGACCCGACGGGTCCTAGCAATTCTGATATTATTGGGTCGTTTCCGCAGGGGTATGCGGGCAGGGAGATTGAGGTGGTGGTGCCTTAGTCTCCACGGATTGTATCCGTGGTTATTCATATTTGACTACTCCGTAGTCTTTCGGGATAATCAAAGTTCACTTCAGCTAGCCCTCTCTCTTTATCGAACTGATAGTCAACAACTTATCAATACAATTAGCGTAATTCATTAGTCAAGCTAATTTCACAAAAAACTCATATGAGCACAGTTTTAAATAACTGGACTAGAGTATCTAAAGTTTAGTTTAAAAAGAATCGAAAAAATTCGAGCAAAATTAAGTTTTTCTGCTTACCTTTGCGAGCCGTTAAGAAAAGCGGATAAAAAAGACTTTAAATTCGGTAAAAACCTAATGAAAGCGCAGTTATTTCTGCTTTCCGAGGTTTCGGAAAAGATTTTCCTCTTAGTCTCCGAAGTAAAATATCATAAACATTCTTTGACAAATTTTGTGATGGAGAAAAAATAAAAGTTTAAAAGCTAAATAACCACTTAAGGTTTTATTTTTTCTCTATCACTATTCATAAAATTTTTCATAGAATCAATAAACAATAAGTAATGGCACAGCATCAGTCATCAAAGAAGCGTATTCGTCAAGACGCAAAAAAACGTATTCACAATCGTTACTACAAGAAATCTACACGTTCTGCAATCCAAAAATTGCGTGAAATGGAAGATGGAAAAGAGGCAGGAGTATTCCTTCCTAAAGTAATCAGCATGGTGGACAGATTGGCGAAGCGTAACACTTGGCACAAGAAAAAAGCTAGCAACTTGAAGTCAAGATTGACTCGTTTTGTTAATCGCTTGTCAGCCTAATTTAATTGCTTGTTAGCTTTTATTAGTTGGCATTTTTGATTAAATATTAAAAGGGATAAAAACCGTAGTTGGTTTTTATCCCTTTTTGTGTTGTGTTTTCTCTTTTTGGAATAGTACTTTAGCAACAAGTTACCCTACCACCGTATCAACTCCGTTTTTACTTCTTGATTATGATGATTAAACTCAAATTTCACATCCTCAAACTTTGGAGCTCGCCACCTAGAAGAATAAGGAACAGAAAAAGTATAAGGTTCTAAAGGAATACCAATAAAATTTTGGTCTAAGTAACCACTATTGTTCTCATCATGAAAGATAGCAATCGCATAAGTTCCATAAGGTATTGCATCTAATTTCATAACGATTTCACCAGTATTATTGACATTCACACCGTGTATCAAAGTAGCATCTTCTTGTACTAGAAAATTTCGCTGAGAGTCATACACCCCAACCCAAACCATACCGCACACTTCCTCAATATTGCTGACACGCAGTACCAATTCTCCTTTTTGAATAGGGTTATTTAGACCTAGAAAACTCCATAATAATGGGATAATCAAAAATAATTTCATTTTTACAGTCAGTTTAAATATTGGACGCTGGGCGAAAGATATTGGACGTTAGATTTTAGACAAAACAATCGAAACGTAGTAAAAGTCACTTATTTAAATAATTGATTATCAAATCAATACGATTGATTTTATTTTACATACATTCAAGCCTAATATCTGCTATACAAAGTCCAATTAAATAACAAATTTACAGGTAAGTAATCTATGCATAGTTATGTCTGATTACTCGCAAAGACAAACAATATTAAAGAGTCATTGTTGTCTTTTTCGTTTGTTTTTTAATTGACTGTCTCATTGGTGACCATTTTTCGTAATCCTTAACACTCCCCTACAAAAAAGCCGCAAAACATTCTGTTAGAGAACACTTTGCGGCTTAATAATTCCTTATTCAAAGAATCTATACATCCTTTTCATCATCGATGATAGTTGCATCATCAATCAATTCGTTACCGTCTCCGTCAGAGTCTTCAAAACCTGGAAGCGGTGTATCTCCTTGTTTGTTTTTAGCAACATAGCCGTCTGGTGCATCTGTGATAGAAATCTCACCTTCTGGACGTGGTGCACTTTCATCGTGGTAGTCTCCGTCAGCAAAACGAGCCGCTTTCTCAAAGAAACTATCCTTAGCTTCTAAACCACCTTTTTTCAATGCATCCAAGTTAGACTCAGAAGAGTAACCCGTCGCTTTATCTTTCAAGGCATCACCCATATCTTTCGCTTTCGCCAAGGTATCATCAATATTTAAAGCATCTGCAGCATCTTTCGCTTTATCTGCAATACCACCGCCAGCTTCCGCTGCTGCATTTTGTGCTTTATCAAAAAAGTCACCAAATTTCTCAGTTGCACCACCAGCTAAATCCTGTGCTTTACCAGCTAAAATACCGCCTACGCCAATAACCTTAGCGCCTACATTTTCACTCAATCCTTTAGCTTTTTCCAAAGCATCGCCACCTTTATTCAGCACAACACCTCCTACGCTTTCACTGATACCTTTCGCTTTATCAAGTAAGTCTCCGCCTGTATTCAAAACAGTTTCACCTACATTTTCAGTAAAAGACTTAGCACCATCCACCATTGGAGAAGCTGCATCTTTTGCACTATCAGCTAAACCACTTGCTGTACCAACTGCACCTTCTGCTGCATTTTTGATTGTGCCAGCTGCATCATCTGCCAAGTGTTTTGCCTTTTCACTATATTCTCCAGCCATTTCAGCTGCACCTTCTGCCGCATCCTTAGCTTTGTCTGCTAAATCCGCTGCCATGTTCTTCGCTTTGTCAAAAATACCACCGCCCATTTCTTTTGCTTTGCCCGCTATACCGTCTGCATCATCAAAGAAATCATCAAATTTATCTGCTGCTATGTTCTTCAAATCTGACGCCTTTTCAGATGCAGTATCAAACATTTCGCCTGCTTTTCCAGATGCATCTTCATAAAGGTCACCAGCCTTGTCTTTAGCTGTATCCATAGCATCACCTGCGGCATCTACTGTTTTGCCTGCCGCTGATTTAGTGACAGATTTAGCTCCAAAAAAGAGCTTTTTGAAATCGCCTAATAGTCCCATTTTGTATTAGTTTAAGGTTGTTAGTTGTAAGTTGGTAGAAAAGCTACCGATTTTATTTCTTAAAGTCTATTGGTCATTTCTTAATGAAACTTTCCAGATTTGACTGCCAAGTTACTGTTTATCAAACAATTATCCTAAAATCTTCGACAAACAGAAAAAAAATACTTTTCTTACAATTATGACGCAAAGATTAGGCATAAGCCACGTTTCCATAGAAAAAATTTCTTCTTCTGGTCGAGTTGAGACAGCAGATGTACTAGCACGTGAAGAGCCTTTAGAAATTAGATTAGCATATTTTAAAGGAAAAGAGGTTTTACAAAAAGCGCTTTCCGTGACAATGCGCACTCCTGGCAATGACCTAGATTTAGCCTTAGGTTTTCTACTATCAGAAGGCATTATCAGAGAAAAATCGGATGTTATAAAAGCAGAATATCTACCGCATAAGAGTACTGCTTCTCGCGAAAATAGATTACTCATTGGTTTGTCTAAAGATATTCAATTTGACATCAAAAAATTGGAAAGGCACTTTTATACCAGTAGTAGTTGTGGTGTCTGTGGCAAAGCCTCAATTGAAGCAATAGAAACGAAATGCGACTTACAATTAACGTATAATAGACCTATTGTTGACAAAAAAATAATCAGCAAGCTACCCAATACCTTACGCAAATCACAAAATTTATTTGAAGAAACGGGAGGCATTCACGCCGCAGGTATTTTTGATGTACAGGGAAATCTAATCTTGTTACGCGAAGATGTAGGACGCCACAATGCGGTTGATAAAGTCATTGGTGCCGCTCTGAAAGAAGGTCTTTTTCCACTGTCGGATTACATATTACAAGTGAGTGGGCGGACGAGTTTTGAATTGGTACAAAAGACTTTAATGGCAGGTATTCCTATTTTGTCTGCCGTGGGGGCACCTTCCAGTTTGGCGGTGGATTTGGCGCGAGAAAATGAGATGACGCTTTTGGGTTTTGTGAAAGGTGATAGATTTAATATTTACTCGGGAGGGGAAAGAATTACATAATATAACAATTAAAACACTGACACAACTAACTGATTAACAGGTAAGTAAAATTCATTTTCATTTTAGACTGAACAATATGTTTTAGTTTTAGTTCTGATAATAAAACAAGGGCTCAATTTTTCGAATTAAAATATTAAGAGCTTTTATTTAAACCTTTGTAAATCTAAATTTATGACTAAACAACTTAAAATTTCTCTCTCTTTTATTATCGCATTAGCATTTTATGCTTGTAATTCTGAAGAAGTATCAAGCTCTAATGTAGGTAAAAATGTGCCTGAAGATGTAAGTCCAACTATCACAGGACTAGTCGAAGACGTACTAACCAAAGAGCAACAAGATGCCTTAAGTCCCGATAGTGTTGTCAAAATATTGGCAGAAGGTAATACGCGTTTTATCAACAATGACCTAACAGCTAGAGACCACTCCATGCAAGTGAGAAAGAGCACCTTGGCACAATTTCCCAAAGCAATTGTACTGTCTTGCGTAGACAGTAGAGTTCCTGTTGAAGATGTTTTTGATAGAGGAATTGGCGATTTATTCGTTGCAAGAGTCGCAGGTAACTTTGTGAATGAAGACATACTTGGTAGTATGGAATTTGCCTGTAAAGTATCTGGTTCTAAGCTTATCTTAGTAATGGGACATGAGCATTGTGGAGCGGTAAAAGCTGCGATTGATGATGTAAAATTAGGTAATATCACGCCTATGTTACAAAAGATAAAGCCAGCGGTGGAGCTTGTAGAGTATGAAGGAGAAAGAAATTCTAAAAATCAAGAATTTGTGCACATGGTTTCTGAAAGTAATGTAAAGAATACTATTGAACAGATTAGATTAAAAAGTCCAATTCTTAAGGAAATGGAAGAAAATGGCGAAATAAAAATTGTCGGGGCGCTTTATGATATGGATAACGGAAAGGTGAATTTTGTTGAGTAAACTTATTCTAGAAAATTAGTAAAAATCAACAAATCATTGGAGTTATTTAAAAGTAAAAATGCTGCATCAAAAAAACATTCGCTTCAAGAGAACCAAACAACTTTTCGGGGAAGGTCTTCAAATATCTATCGGGATAGTTTTAGCCAGTATAGGGCTAAAGGCATTTCTACTCCCCAATGGATTTTTAGACGGAGGAGTAACAGGAATAGCCATTTTATTAAGTCAAATTTTCGATATAAACATTTCTGTTATACTATTGATTGCAAGCATTCCGTTCTTAGTATTAGCTTGGAATACACTGACTAAATTGATTGTTTTAAAATCTTTTCTGTCCATTACAGCTTTAGCCATTTTCATCCACTTCGAAAACTTTAGTTCTATTACTGATGACAAACTTCTAATTGCTATTTTCGGTGGCTTATTTCTGGGCGCTGGTATCGGATTAGCGATTAAAAATGGGGCTGTTCTTGATGGTTCAGAGATACTTGGTATTTTCATTAATAACCGATATGGAGTAAGCATTGGAAAAGTAATCCTTCTGTTTAATATCATCCTTTTTTCTATTACTGCGCTACTCATCTCTATCGAAGTATCGATGTATTCCATATTGACATTTTTGGTGACGGCGAAAGTCATTGACCTAATGATTGAAGGATTCGAAGACTATATTGGTCTCATGATTGTTTCTGAGCAATCAAAAGAAATTGAAAAAGGGATTACGAAAGAAATAGGAATTGGGATTACTGTCTACAAAGGGGCTAAAGGCTATGGGAATAGAGGTGTCCAAAATCAAACAGAAATCATCCATACTGTTATCAATAGAATTGACATAAGAAGAACGTATAGTTTGATAGAAAAAATAGATAAAAAGGCTTTCATTATTGAATTTGATGTGAATAATGTAAAAGGGGGGATACTTAAAAAATATCTGAGCATGTAATCGCTACACAAGCCTTGCCGCTGATTTATTCTGCCTTACGTACCTTTTATTCCTCTCTTTAGTCTTATCTTGCGCACTTAAATATACATTGGTCTTAAATACCAAAATATTAGCGTGCTATTGGGTTACGAACCTAAGTTACGAAAGCTAAAATACAACCATGAAGAATACAAAAAACTACGGAAACATCTCATCAATCATCGCTCTGTGCAGCGTCGTTTTTCTATTTGCCTCTTGTGATTTATTCAAATCTGTACCTAAGGCGGAAACTGTCTATGATGAAGTTCCGGGTGAAATAAAAGGCGGTAAGGTCTACAACCCAGAGACGGGACAAGAAGAGGACGTGGATTATATTCCGACGGATTTGGATACTATAAACTGGCGTAAAAATCCAGCCTCAGATGCACCTCCTATCAAGACAGACGGGCAAAACAACGGTGGAACTTCTGAAAATAATCCTGACACTGGCGGAGATACTAATCCTGACACGACAAATGGAGGGACTACAGATACTGCTGGACAGACAAGTACCCCGAGTGGTATTCCGACAACTATGAAATCAAGCTATAATGTAGCTATGATGCTGCCTTTTGTAACAAATAAATTTAGCTCATTTGACAGTGAAATCTATGCAAAATCAGAATGGGCTATTCAATATTATGGTGGAGCGAAAATAGCTTTGGATAGATTACGCAGTGAAGGTATCAATCTGAATATCAATGTATTAGACACACAGGGAAGTGAAGGAAAAGTAAATACTGAGATTTCTAATAATCCAGCAGTACAAAATGCGGACTTGATAATCGGTCCATATAGAAGTGTCAATGTACGTCAGGTCGCAGAATACGCAAAGAACAGACAAATTCCAGTTGTTTCGCCTTATAGTGCCGCCTCAAATGTTTCTAATGACAATCCATTTTTGGTGCAAGTAAATCCTTCCTTGAATACGCATATTGAGAAAATAACGGAACATGCTTTAAGTAAATTTAACGCAGACCAAATCGTTTTAGTAGTACGCGATAAAGCAGAAGAAAAAGCCCGTCTAGCACTTTTTCAAAATGCACATAAGGCAATTGAAAAATCAGATGATGTTAAGCCTTTTAGAGAATTTATCATTGAAGATGACGGCAAATATGATGAATTAGCAATTAGAGATTACATGATTAATGGTGGTACGACTGTTTTTATTGTACCAACTTGGGCAAATGAGGTTTTCGTAAATTCATTTTTACGTCAAGTAGAGATTACGCGCAAATCTTACGATAAAGTCACGATTTATGGTATGCCACAATGGATGGAATACGCCAATACAGATTACACTTACTTTGAAAAATTAGATGTACACGTCAGTAATTCTTTCTTCGTCAATAAAAATACAGATAATACACGCACATTTCGCAAGAGTTTCTATGACAGATATGGCAAACGTGCAGAAGATGCAGCTTATTTAGGCTATGATGTGATGTTGTATTTTGGTCGTCAGATACACAACAGAGGTACTCAATTTCAGCAATTTTTGCCTGAAAATACTTCTGACATGTTGCATGCTAAATTCATGTTTGAGCCTGTATTTGATGCTGCACCGGGAACGGATGCAGCAGCACCTGTGGAGCGATATGAAAATCGCTTCGTGCACTTATTAGAATTCCAAGACTATCAGTGGAAAACGGCGGACTAGGTGGAGTTTTAGAGTTTACATAAAAAACGGTTAATCAGCTGATATTCAGCTAATTAACCGTTTTTTATTTAAAGAAATGACTCTTAATTTGAGCAGACTTTACAACTATAAAACTCTACAACTGTAAAGCTCTAACTTACCCTTTCACCTTGATTTTTCCTGCCAAATCTAAGATAAAAGCATAATCCTTAGCTGTCTCCTGCAAACGTTTAAAACGTCCAGAGGCACCTCCGTGTCCTGCTTCCATATTCGTACGCATCAATAAAGGATTGTTATCCGTCTTCATATCTCGTAGTTTTGCGACCCATTTTGCAGGCTCCCAATATTGTACTTGACTATCGTGTAGACCTGTTGTCACCAACATCGCTGGATAGTCTTTTGCTTCTACATTATCATATGGACTGTAAGACTTGATATAACTGTAGTATTTTTCTAAGGCAGGATTTCCCCACTCGTCAAACTCTCCAGTCGTCAAAGGAATACTCGTATCCAACATCGTCGAAACTACATCCACAAAAGGTACAGCTGCAACCACTCCTTTCCACATGTCTGGTTCATAATTAATGACAGCTCCCATAAGTAAACCACCAGCAGAACCACCCATTGCAAACAAATTATCTTCACCAGAATATTTGTTTTCTTTCAACCATTTTCCACAGTCGATAAAGTCATAGAAAGTATTTTTCTTATTCAGTAACTTACCGTCTTCATACCAATGACGTCCCATTTCTTCACCACCACGGATATGCGCAATTACGTAAACAAAACCTCTGTCTAACAAGCTCAAACGAGCCGAAGAGAAGTAAGGCTCCATACTCATACCATAAGAACCATAACCATAAAGCAAGCAAGGATTTGTACCGTCTGCTTTGTATTCTGATTTTTTGTAGACTATCGAAACAGGTACTTTCGCACCGTCGCGTACAGTTACAAATGCACGCTTTGACTCGTATTCTGAAGACTCAAAACCACCCAATACCTTCGTCTGCTTTAATAATGTGCGCTCTTTCGTCGCCATATTATAGTCGTAAGTAGAACTTGGTGTCGTCATGGATTGGTAACCAAAACGTAAGATATTTGTATCAAATTCCCGATTTACAGAAGTATAAGCCATCCATGCTTCATCTTCAAATGAAATATAGTGCTCCTCCCCTTTCCATGGACGAATTCTCAATTCTGACAAGCCTTCCTTACGCTCACTCAACACTAAGTAATCCTTAAAAATATCCATATCTTCAAACAAGACATCTTCTCTATGAGGAATAACTTCTGTCCAATTTTCTTTAGTTGTCGCCGTTTCTGGCGTTTTCATCAATCGGAAATTACGCGCATCTAAGTTCGTACGAATATACCATTCATTACCGTAGTGAGAGATACTGTATTCCAAGTTACGTTCACGTGGCTGAATAACTTTAAAAGCTTCATCAGGTGTATCTGCGTTAACCACATGATACTCCGTTGAGACTGTTTGGTAACAAGCGATGACAATATATTTCTTCGATTTTGTCTTCATGACCGTCGTCGCAAATGTATCGTCTTTCTCATGGAATATTTCAACATCAGCGGTGGCAGGTGTGCCCAGTTTGTGCTTAAAAATCTTATATCCACGTAAAGTTTCATCTTTTACAGTATAGAAAAGTGTCCTGTTGTCATTCGCCCACACAGCACGTCCTGTTGTATTAGGGATAACATCTTCATGCATTTCTCCCGTCTTCAGATTCTTTACTTTAATAGTATAGATGCGGCGGCTCAATGTATCTTCTCCATATGCAATCAGCTGATTATCAGGACTAATAGAATTACCCGCTACGGCGAAGTAATCAAAGTCTTTCGCCATTTCATTGACGTTCAACATGATTTCTTCTTTAGCGTCAAGTGTTCCTTTTTTACGAGAATAAATCGGGTATTCTTGTCCTTCCTCATAACGTGTCAAGTAAAAATAACCGTTATCCTTATAAGGTACCGACTCATCCTTCTCTTGAATACGCCCTTTCATCTCCTGAAATATCTCCTCCTCTGCATCTTTCAAATGAGAGGTCATCTCATTATGGTATGTATTTTCGGCTTCCAGATAATCGGTCACTTCTGTCGTGTGCGCATCTTTTGTCTCTGCATTTTTTTGCTCATCAGAGAGCCTCATCCAGAAATAATTATCAATGCGCGTATCACCGAGCGTTGTCATTTCTTTTGCCTCTTTTTTCGCAACGGGTGCAGGCGTTTGCATTTTTTCGTACATATTTGAACTTGTAATTTTTGTATCTATATTATTCTCACTCGAGTTATCTGAACAACTAAAAAAGGTGAGAGTTGATAGCAAAGCTAGCAAAAGCAGGTAAATCTGTAAATTTTTCATTATTTCCTTTTGATTTATAGAGTTAGTTGTCCATAAGTAGCTCGTAAACAACCAATTGAAAGCATCAAAGATAATTTCAGCTTCGGTATTAATATCTTTTTTAGTATTTTTTTTGCCAAATAGTTGACGAACGGTTTTTGAATCTGCAGAATCAACCCCGTCACAAATAAGAAATCGTCTTTAAATTTATTTCAGCACAAAATTTCATTCAAATATCAAACTATCAATACTGGGCAGACCATTAATTTTTCATAAACAGATAAAATGAGTAAGAAATCAAGTAAAAGAGTATGAAAAAGAAAAGATTTATTCTTTTCATGCACAGATTAGCACTTCTTAGTTCTGAATTTCTTATTTTTGGGGAAATCCTCTCCACGAATACTTAAATTTAAGAAAGATGATGAAAAAATTAAAAGACATAGTAGATAGAAATGCTTTTGGAGTATGTTCTTATTTGGGAGATAAAATGGGTGTAGCTTCGGCACGCGTGCGTATTTATTTCATTTATATTTCCTTTGTAACTTTGGGTTCTCCCATCTTACTCTACTTATTTGCTGCATTTTGGTTAAATGTAAAGGACTACATTCGTGAACATCAGAGTATCTTTCGGTAAATCTCCCCCTTCCCCCAATCGCATATCCATGCTATATTGATTTTCAACTTTCAAGCATAAAAAAAGACCTTGCCACTAATGACAAGGTCTTAAAAAAACCTAACTCTACCCATAATTCTTTGAAAATCAGAAACATACGTTTCTATCTCTAATCTTCTTATATTTTAAAAAAGGCAACGGTTGCTCGGATTTTTCGTTATTTCTAATCACGTTTTTAATAAGTAAAAAATCCTAACAAGCCGTTTACCTTAAGCTTTAATGGAAAGGAGAGCGGAAAATATGCTCTCCCTGTATTCATTTGAGGAATAATGCGAACGTCTAAATCAAAAATCAATCTTCAAATACAAATTGTCAATCTCGTTATCTTAAGCTTCTCCTAGACCTTTAAACATATCAGAAGTAGCAAACTGTATCGTATGGTCTTTACCTGTCACAGAAAAACTCAGTGCTACCATATTGTAGGTGCTGAATTGAATCTGATTGATACAATTATAAATAATTAGCCTAGGAAATGTGTGACTGTTCATAGCGGTGTCTCGTTTTTGTTATTATCTAGCCTGTTGTAATATTAAAAAAAAGGGGATTTTCGATTTTCTTTGTTCAAAAAAATCTTGCCTTTACATTCAATGATGCAAGCGGCTATTTTTGCGAGAGGGGAAGTGTATTTCGTCATCCGAAGTACAGTCACATTATTTCAATTACTGTACCAATTAAGTAAAAAGCCTTCACTAAGTACAAAAAAAACTAATTTTGTGACATCCAAAAAAGTACTTCACATGATAATAACAAATAAAACGCCAGACATTTACTCTTGATAATCAATTGCTTATAATTTCATGTAAGTAATTTTGGTGATATACTTCCGCAAAAATGTTTTTTGTATTTATTTTTACTTTTTTTAAAAAGAATAAAAATAGTTGATTTCTTCCCTTAAGAAACACCTTCTCTTTAAATCAAAGGGTAGTTTTTTTTCTTCTCTATCATAATTTTTTAATTCCATAAATGACGACAAAAAGCAACATTCCTATTTAAACACCTTATTATTTCCTACAGACACAGTCAACATAAATAGCATTTTAATTGTCTCTATAGGAGAATTTTGAATCAAAAAATATAAATATGAAAAAGCAAGCAATTTGGAATGGTCAAGTTATCGCAGAAAGTGAAAATTGGTCAAATGTAGAAGGAAACTATTATTTCCCTGCATCAGACGTCAAGAAGGAATTTGTTAAGGATAGCAGTACACAGACAAGCTGTCACTGGAAAGGAATGGCTAGTTATTACACTTTGGATGTAGATGGCAAAGAAAATAAAGATGCGGCTTGGTATTATCCTGAAACAAAAGATGCTGCAAAGCACATTAAAGGTAAAGTGGCGTTTTGGAAGGGAGTGGAAGTTAAGGACATCTAGTCATAAATAAGAAGATTTTTACCGCTAAGGCAGAGAGACGCGGAGAAAATCTAAGATGCTATTTGAAGCTAGTTATTTTTCTATTTCGATAGAAATCTAGTTAAATTCAAATAGCTTCTAAGTATATCAGAAAAACTCTGCGTCTCCGTATCTTTGCGGTAAAAAAATAAAAGATGACAAAGAATCCAAACTACACAAAAGCTAAAAATATCATTGCCCGTTACAATACGGTACGCCAACAAAGTTTAACTATCTGCGAACCCTTGCAGCCAGAAGATTACGTTGTACAACCCGACGAAGATGTAAGTCCTCCAAAATGGCACTTAGGGCACATCACTTGGTTTTTTGAGAATTTCATTTTAGTAGAATGGGCACAAGATTATGAACCATTTGACTTACGTTTAAATTGGTTTTTCAATAGTTATTATGAAGGACAAGGTGACCGCATACTCCGTAGCAATCGGGGAAATATGACGCGCCCATCTTTACAGACTGTTTTAGATTATAGAAAACATGTCGATACAGCAATGGCAGATTTGTTATCTAATTATAAAGATGACATTCTTCCGCAAGAGCTATACAAACTAGTGGAAGTTGGTTTGCAACATGAGCAACAACATCAAGAACTATTGGTCACTGATATTAAATATATCCTCGGCACCAATCCTTATCATCCTGCTTATCGAGAAGATAGCAGTGCGCCAATTTCCTCTCCTCCTGCTGCTCTAGATTTTCTAGAAATGAAAGAAGGCATTTATGAAATTGGTTATAAAGGCAAAGATTTCTGTTGGGACAATGAACAAAGTGTGCATAAGGTCTATTTACAACCTTATAAAATCGCTAATCGTCTAGTGACAAATGGCGAGTTCATGGAATTTATGGACGCTGGAGGTTACGAAAATCATGAATATTGGCTGAGTGAAGGCTGGGGCTGGGTAAAAGGACTGGAAGAGCGTGCACCTTTATATTGGTATAAAAAGGACGGCGAATGGTTTCAATACACCTTGTATGGATTAGAAAAAGTCAATCCCAATTTGCCTGTGACGCATGTTTCTTATTTTGAGGCAGATGCTTATGCTGCATGGAAAGGAATGCGTTTGCCAACCGAATTTGAGTGGGAGGCAGCTTGTCGTGAACATGTTTATGATATACCCGAAAACGCCAATTTCTCCGAAGAAGGCATCTTTCATCCTGTAGCACGTCAATCAGACAGTGATTACCAATTTTTGGGTAATGTGTGGGAATGGACAGGTAGCGCCTACTTGGCTTATCCTAATTACCCGCGTTTTAAAGGTGCGCTGGGTGAATATAATGGAAAATTTATGGTTAATCAGATGGTTCTGCGCGGAGGTTCTTGTGCTACGCCGCGCACGCATATCCGTTTGACTTACAGAAATTTCTTTCAGACAGACAAACGTTGGCAGTTTACTGGAATTCGTTTGGCAGAGTAGTCGGCGGTTTGGGGTGTTTTTTGTTTCTTTGTGGCGTTAGATAAAATCGAACGCAGAGCGCGCAGAGACGCAGAGTTTTATTTCGAGTGTAACCAATCCTTTTTTAATGTTAGATTTTACACTTTAAATGCCTATAAAAAACGATGACTCAACTCTGCGTTCAATACCAAAGCCTACAATTTTTATAACTATACTTAATGAATAATACCGAAAACAATAGCCCATCTGGCATTCAAATATGGACACCTCTTTTACTTGGTCTTGCTGTCGTTGGCGGTATGTTACTGGGTATGCGAATGAACGGTTCTGCGCCGAGTATTCAACGTGTGTCTGCTGCTAATGATGCGCCAATTTCTACTGTGGGACAAGGACGTGTAGAGGAAATCATCCGTTACATTGAGGCAAAATATGTGGATGGTGTCGATACAGAAGACATGGTAAATAGCGCTATTCAAAATTTGATTGGAGACTTAGACCCGCATTCTAATTACATTCCTGCGAAAGAATTGAAAGAAATCAATGAGCAATTGGAGGGTAGTTTTGACGGAATTGGGATTGAATACATGATTTTGGATGATACGATTGTTGTCGTGACGCCATTGTCTGGTGGTCCTTCTGAGGCGGCTGGTATTCAAGTCGGAGATAAGGTTTTAACGATTGAAGACTCTCTGGTAGCTGGTGTAAATATTGATAATTTTGGTATCGTGAACCAATTGCGAGGCGAAGCAGGAACGGATGTTAAAATAACTATTAAACGGAGCAGCGAAAGTGAGCCACTTCCTTTCACTATCACACGTGCTAAAATTCCAAACCACAGTGTGGATGTTGCTTACATGTTGGAGGACGAAATTGGTTACATCAAAATTAATCGCTTTAGTTCGCAGACCTATGAAGAATTCATGGCTGGAATTGAAGATTTGATTGATGAAGGAATGAAAAGTCTAGTCATTGATTTGCGTCATAACCCTGGTGGATATTTGCAAGAAGCGACTCAGATGTTGAGTCAATTATTTAAAGAAAAAGGTTTGCTTTTGGTTTATACGGAAGGTGACCACGTGAGTCGTTCGGATTACGAAACGAAAGGGCGTCCATTTTTTGATATTCAGCAAATCGCGGTATTAATTGACGAAGGCTCCGCGAGTGCCAGTGAAATCATGGCGGGCGCGATACAAGACCACGATAGAGGTTGGTTGATTGGTCGTCGTTCTTTCGGAAAAGGCTTGGTGCAAGAGCAGTATACATTGAAAGATGGTAGTGCTTTGCGTTTGACTGTGGCGCGTTATTATACGCCGTCTGGTCGTAGCATTCAAAAAGATTATGGTGACCGTGAAGGTTATGATAGTGATGTTTTTGACCGCTATGAAACGGGTGAATTGATGAGCGCAGACAGTATTTCTATGGCGGATAGCTTAGAATATTTCACAGATTTGGGTCGTAAAGTATATGGCGGCGGCGGTATTGTTCCTGAGATTTTTGTGCCTTTAGACACGATAACTATGGACTCGGATTATATTCGTTTGCGTCAGTTTGTGCCACAGTTTGCATTCCGTTATAAAGATGCTAATCCTACAACTTTCACAGAGCAAGACTTTGAGACATTCAATAAGACTTTCCGTCAGGACGGCGCTGTTTGGACTGAGTTTTTAGCTTATGCTTCTGAACGTGGTGAAGAATATACAGAACAAAATGCCAAAGACCAACGTGTGACGCGTGAGCTACAGCGTTTTATGAAAGCGCGTTTGGCAAAGTTGATTTATGGTGATGAGGCGATGTATGAGGTACTGAATGAAGGAGATGATATGGTGAAAGAGGCTTTGGAGGTTTTGAGGTCGCGGAAGCCGATTGTGGCGAATTAAGAGTTGTGGGTTGTGAGTTGTGGGTTCGCTACTATGGATAAATTTGACAGAGAGATTTTTTCGATAGTTTTCTTTTAAAAATCGTTGCATGCCGTGTGCCGATGCTTTGCTCGGCGGTCTGCATCACAGCCTGCCCCGACACTTCGGGGGAACTATTTTTAAGAGGAAAATAGCG
>CALDUB010000010.1 GCA_937923465.1 uncultured Saprospiraceae bacterium | reverse complement strand
TTCGACTAATACCTTTTCGTCCTTTAAGTTGTCGTCCTTAATTGCCTTATTTATCCGAGCAAAATCTTGATAAACAACGCGTCCCGCGCCGATATTCAAGTGACCTACTTCAGAGTTCCCCATTTGTCCTTCGGGCAGACCAACCTCTTCTCCATAGGTAACCAATTCAGAATTTGGATACTTTGTGTAAAGACTATCCACAAAAGGGGTGTCCGCCGCTTGGAGTGCGTCGCTGGCAGCATCTTTACCTTTTCCCCAGCCGTCTAATATAACTAACAGTGCGTGATTTGTTGATTTCATTTTTTTTTGTTTGTATTATGATTGCCCCCGACCCCTGAAGGGGAGTACAGTAGACTTCGCTTGTGAATTTGTGAGTTTAATTAGGTTTTCATATTACTTATAACTGATGTTTTATATTACGCAATATGTCAAACTTCCACTAAGTTTTAGTATCATTTGTTACCGTCCTTATACATTTTAGTGAAATGGAGGATAAAAAAGGTTAAGAACAAAATTGTGTTTGACGACGAAGGAGGAGTTTAATTTTGTTTAGCTTTTTTGTCCGTAATGTAGCGTTAAAAAATGTATAAAGACCCCGAAGGTATTCGGGACAGGCTTTGACTTTTTTGATACTTTTTTTGTCAAGCAAAAAAGTATGGTAAGAACTGAAAGTCGCTCTTTGTATGTGAAATTTCTTATTGCACTTGCAACAAACTATCAATAAATTCATCGATACTCCCTTCACTTTCCTCCGTGACTTCTTCGGGCACATCAACCATCCATTGACCATCGATTTTATGCAAAATAAAAGTATCTGCTATGATTTCATCTTCTTCTTTTATCAAACAACCGCATTTCGCTGCATTGCCTTCTTCCACACAATTCATCTCTGTAAAATTTGTCAAAAAGACTTCACCCGTTTCTTCCGCAGGCAAACCTTCCAAGAATTTTTCAATCATCAAAAGCCATTCTTTAGCGTTTGGCGTAGAGAGTCTTGCCGCTTCCTCAAATTTGTCAGTATCGACATACTCCTGCCATTTACGCGTGACCGTTTCGGGTGTATTTGGTAATGGTTGTGTTAATTTTGCAGCGGCATCTTGCGCTGTATCACTACCACAACTCCAACAGAAAGCAATTAGAACGAGGATGAATAAATTTTTCATTTTGTTTGATTTATGGATGCGAAAGTAAGGGGAAAAATTGATAAATGGTAAAGGTGATTTAGCAGAACTTCCGAAGTCAAAAGCTTACGGGATGTTCTTATCGCTTATTTTACAGACAATTCCACATCTTGTATCAATCTCCCAACTGGGTATAATTGATGCGTCGGTTCGTAATGCGGAGAATGCTTATAGACAAAATCTAATTGTGCGCGACCAGATTTAGCAAACTCTTCATCGTTTCTTCTTTTCTCCTCCAATTCTACGCGTAATGCTGGATTTTCGCGTAAAATATCAGCAGCTAATTCCTCAAATACATAGCTCGAAAAATATTCTTTTTGCATCAAAATACCGTCAAAGAAATTCCAAGCGAAGTAACTGTCAGGAGCTTGCGGCTCTAAAGTTTCGACAATAAAACGATTAGAAGATTGATTGACTTCTATCACATAATCACCTTTGCGAAAAGCTTGTTGAACACTCTCTGTACGAACTTTTACATCATAATGCAAATAATGTCCCTCATAAGGATTTTTGCGACTTTCATAAGAATCAATGTAATACATTTCACAAGGAACGAGTACATTTTCTGTCAATTGCCGTACGATAACTCCATTCGCCTTCAAGCGGTCAACAACTTCAGAGTATGCTTGCGGAATGAGATAGGAAATCGGTTTTTTGACAGAAAGCGTCGTTTTGTAAGTATTAAAAAATGGAATGTTTTTCTCATAAGGCGCGGCGCGGTCATAATACAATCTGTCCAAACCTGAGATTTCACTTTTCTTATATTTCGCTGTGTATCCTTTAAACATCAAATCTTCTTTTGCTTCTTTATCAATCGTCCAATTTATCGGAAAAGTCATTTGTTTGGTAACTGCCTGTTGCGTCATCTCACGTAATTGACCAATTTTTTGATGGTCTTCATTCACCTTTTTTATCAAAACATTCATAAAAGCATAAGTGCTTAAAACGCGGTCTTTAAAAGGCTTTAACATGTGGGTTTCGCCCATAAATGAAATGGCATTGTGCAGCGCAGCGTAACCTGACGAGTAGCGTGGCAAGTCCAAAAATCCAGCGATGCCTTCATCGGGCGTATTTTGAACATAGACATAAGGTGTCATTTCCCAATTCGCTGTTTTCATATCTGCGTACAATTGTGGTAGCATATCTTTTTGCAAATAATCAGAAAGGAGAGGAGACAGCTTCTCTTTTTGCGTCGCAATCATCGTCATTGTATATTGATAATCTGCGCCATTAGAAGTGTGATTATCTACGAAAACATCTGGTTGCCATTCATTCCAAATTTGGACGAAAGTACGCGCGTTTTTACTATCATTCTTGATGAAGTCGCGATTCAAATCTAAGTTTTTAGCATTACCTCGAAAGCCATGTTCGCTTGGTCCGTCTTGATTAGCACGGCTATATTTTCCACGATTTAGACCACCTCCGATATTGTAAAAAGGAATAGCGATAACGACCACATTTTCTAAATCTGCTTGCTTATCTTTCTGCGTCAGATAATCTCTAAAAAGCATCATAGTAGCGTCCACGCCGCAAGGTTCGCCAGGATGAATGCCGTTATTCACCATAAGAATGCGCTTGTTATTTTTCTGAATGTTCTGTGGCGAGAAGTCCCCATTTTTACTTAAAATGGCAAGGTGTAACGGAAAACCTGCATCGGTCATTCCGTATGCCTTCAATTGCATTTGCTTTGGGAAAGCTTCTGCTAAATTTTGATAGTATTTTATGGTTTCTTGGTAGGTGGCGGAGTAGTTTTCTTGTTGCTCGAATGGGGTTGGGTATTTTTGTTTTTGGGCGAGGAGGGTAGTGCAGAAACAACAAAAAAGTGAAAGTAATAATAGACGCATCGGTGATTTTTTTGGAAATTAAAAAAGAAAACGAAGATGAGGATTTTTTTTGGAAAAACAACAGAGCTACCAGCTTTCCAAAAGCTGGTAGCTCTACATTTACACTTCATATTGAACATGTAATCTATTTCCCAAATCAATAATATCCTCCATACGCGCCAAAGAAGTAATCCAATCCTCAGGAATACCAGCCGCGCCATAGTAAATCCCTGCCAAACCACCAGCGATAGCCGCCGAGGTATCCGTATCATGCCCAATATTGATAATCGACAAAATAGTGTCCTCATAAGTGGATTTTTTCAGAAAGAACCAGATACTTGACTCCAAGACTTCAATCACATAACCACCAGATTTTAAATCATCAATCTTCGTTTCCCGAATATCATTTTGGATAATTTTGGCAAACTGCGCACGGTCAGCCTCTGCAAAACTCATCTGTTCCCAAAAGGCAGAAATCTCCTGTCGCATTTCAGCATAAGCCATTAATTTATCCGTTCCATTCAGTAATTTTTCTGCTAATTTTAGATAAATCAAACAACTCATTGCAGCTCTCACA
>CALDUB010000009.1 GCA_937923465.1 uncultured Saprospiraceae bacterium | reverse complement strand
CATTGCCTGATGCATCCGTTGCAGAAAAACTAACTGTCGTCTCACCTACGGGAAAGAAAGCGTCGTTGCCTAATGCGCTTGTTTGTAAGACTGTGGTGCCCATGCAGTTTTCTGAAACGCTAGGATTTAAACCGTGCACTACTGCGCCGCATTCGTTTAAGTCTGTATTGACTGTTAAATCGTTTGAGCATTCAAGTACTGGGAAGGTATCATCAATAACGGTAACGGTAAAGGAACATTCCGTGACATCGCCTTCGAAAGTCGCAGAAAAACAAAATTCAGTAAGACCAAGAGGTAAAGTATTTTGATTAATTGTACCTATGCAATCTTCAACTAAGACTCCAGAAGACATTGGTAAGTCAAGAAAGGATTGAGCATCATAAGAAAACACATACTCACAATTTCCATCTGCTGAGACTACTATATCATCTGGGCAAGTTATCACAGATAATGCACTTGAATAGTTTTTTGCTTCGAAATCGAGTCCCGTTTCGGCGGACAGGGAGTTTGTCCCACACATCAAAACAAAGAAGCAGAGAAAATACGTAAAGGAGAAATGGAAAATTCCCTTTTGTTTGGTAGTCTTTTTGTTCATTATGTAAGTGTTTGTTATGAATAGTTCTTGTTCAAAAGGATGATTAAAGTAAGCACTAGGCTTACTGTAGAAATAAATATATCTCGCAGGAAAAGATGTATTTAGGAAGTAAACCTGTAAGTATATTAAATAGGTAATCAATGGAATAAGGGAGGGAGGAATCACAAGATAGTTGATAATCAACGAGAAAAGGAATCGCAATCAACCGATTTTTAAAAATAGACATTAATGGGTATTAAAAAAACGGATACAGCTACTACTTTACCATTATTTCAAAGTATTTGAGTAAATTTACGATAAAAATAAAAAATGCAATCTACCAATATTACACAAAAATTTGACCTCTTCTCAGAACATTGGACACCAAAAATCATTGGTGAATGTAATGGTCAACATGTCAAAATAGCGAAGGTAAAAGACTCCTTTGTTTGGCATTCGCATGAGCATGAAGACGAGCTTTTCATGTGCTATAAAGGCACTTTATATATCGAATTGAGGGGAGATATCAAGATTTCAGTCCAACCAGGAGAGATGTATATTGTTCCAAAAGGAGTAGAACATCGACCTTACACCAATGGTGAGGAAGTATGGATTTTGATGTTTGAACCAATAGGAACCGTGAATACTGGAAGTGCGGAAGAGTCTGAACTAAAGGTAACGAATTTGAAAAAGATATAGACACATCAAAAACATGCAATATATCAAGTTCTATTTAGCATCATTTTTGTCTTTTAGTAAGAGATGATATTTCCCCCCTTGAAATAGACAAAATAAAAACACCTTCTTGAATCACTTCATTCTGTGAAAAAAATAAGCCTCCTTATAATTTTCTTAGGAATTACGCAGCTACTCTGTAGCCAAGTAACAGTTGTCCCCTATCCTGATAATTCCCCTGAGGAAGCGAATTTTCTAGCCATGGGTCTAACGGGGACTAATCAAAGATGGGACGGAGAAGATTATAAAAAGCTCATTCGTCTAATGGATAGGATTTATGACGCGGATAAGTATTCCTTGCCTCGTCAAAAAAGTCCCTTTTCGGGTTCTATCTATGGACAAATGTTTAATCGAGATAATTTTGATTTTCTAATCGACGAAAATGCAAATCTGGGTAATCAGGTTATTTCATACGAAAAAATAAAAGGAATAGGATATCGTATTCTAATTTATTATATCGAAAATACCGAGCCTGAGGAACGATTTGGAGCAGAGGTTTTAGATTGTTTTCTATTGGACAGCTGGTTAAATATGCATGGTCTTGTCATCTATGAAAAATTGGCGAATGGTTTAACACCAGAGCAATTAGAGCATAGTAATTTTAGACGCGGATATGAGGAGACGAAGAAAAATTACAGCCGCAGCATGGAAGAGCTTTTTTATGTCTTAGAAGTAGACTATATGCGGTATGATGTGCAAGTTTTGACTGATTTTGCAATAAGTTTTGGGACTTTTATCCATGAATTGCCCAATCATAAAGACTCCGCGGGGTACAAAGAAAGATTAATACAACTTGCAAAGAAGTTTCCAGATAAGAATATTAAGAAGTTGTTGAAGGGTTTCTGTACATAAGTTAGGCTATAGAAATTTTCAAATTGCAGCGACTAAATGTCTCTAGGTCATCTAGTCGCTGCAATTTTCCCTCTATAGATACAAATCCCCAATCATCAAAGCACCAAAAACGACACTTGCTACACCATTCGTTGTAAAAAACGCACGGTCTACTTTACTTAAATCTGTCGGTGTCACCAATGTGTGCTGATAGATAAGCATTCCAATAAAAAAGACAGCTGCCAACCAACGCATCCAACCAAAAGCAGGATAAGTCTCCCCTAACACATAACTTGCTACTAAAATAACAAGCCCACAAATCAAGTGTAAGAAGGAAGAAAGTTTAAGAGAATTGACGCTCCCCAATTTGACGGGAACAGAATTTAGATTCAAGGATTTATCAAAGCTCTCATCTTGCAAAGCATAGATAATATCAAAGCCACTTACCCATAAAAGTACCGCTACCGAATATAACATGGGAACAGTATCAAATCCTCCACCTGCTGCCAAATACGCTCCTAAAGGCGCCAGACTCAAACCCAATCCGAGCACAAAGTGACACAAAAAGGTAAAGCGTTTGGTGGCACTATATCCTAAAACAATCAGTAAAGCAATAGGTGAAAGAAAGAAGCATAACTGATTGATAAAGAAGGTCGTAACTACAAATGCTACACAATTCAATATCACAAAACCTAAAGCAGATTTCTCGTCAATCTTTCCCGCAGGAATTTCGCGAACGGCAGTCCTTGGATTTTTGCCATCTATGTCACGGTCGATGTAGCGATTAAAAGCCATAGCGGCATTTCTCGCAAAAATCATACATAAAACAACCAAAACTAAGGTCTGCCATTGAAATGGAATACTAGGTTGACTCACTGCCAAAAAATAGCCCAAAAAGGCAAATGGCAAAGCAAATATCGTATGACTAAAGGTGACAAGTTTGAAATAATCTTTGACCATTCTTTAAAAGTTTTAAAGTTATAATGTTTTAGGAACGCGAAAAAAATAGATTCAGAATCTGAGCAGGATTTTTTGCTCCTTTACCCACCCGTCCGCAAGCGGTTCACTACGTTAAAATGATTTGCTAAATCATTTTTGCTACGCACCACTTCGTTCATACTTTGAAAATCCTTATTTAGCTAGGCTTCCGATGCTCGGAACGCGGTATACGCGGTTTTCAAAACTTGTCCCGACGCTTTGCTCGGGAGCCCAAATTGAAAACAAAACTTCTCTACTCAGATTCTGAAGCTATTTATACCGCGTTCCTGAGTTATCATCACTTCAATAAAAAACAATTAAAAAACTTGACTATTACTAAACGATTGGTTAGATTTGTATTGTAATCAAAAATAATGGCACGAAAAAAACAATATAGAGAAGAAGAAGTTATCGATAAAGCAATGCATTTGTTTTGGCGTAATGGCTATGAGAAGACCTCTATGCAGATGCTAGAGAAAGAAATGGGCATCAATAAATTTTCGATATATTCCAGTTTTGGTAGTAAGCATGGCGTTTTTCTTGAAAGCTTAAAATGTTACAAATCTAAAGTAGCAGCTATGTTTGAGAGATTTAAAAACAGCTCAAATGGCATTGACGATATCAAGCAATTCTTTCATGACTCAGTTAATATTTGTTATCAAGACGATTCTGAAAAAGGTTGTTTAATGACCAGTACTTACTATGAATTTTCTGGAAATGATGATGATTTAGTAAACAACCAAATGATTTCTTTTATGGAGGGTTTAAAAGAACTAATCATTGAAAAATTAAAAATTAATAGCTCTAAAGACGAAGAAACTATACTGAAACAAGCCAATTTTTTGGTGTTGGCAAAACACGGCTTAGCTGCTGCCACAAGAGTTAACAGCCGAAAAGAAATTGAGGATTATATAGAAATGACTTTCAAAAACGTGTAGTCATTTTTTTTACCATATAACTAACCGAACGTTTAGTTTATAAACTATTAAAAAAATTACGTTCTCCGTCAAATCGTGTGACAGGAAAAAAATGAAAAGCTAAAATCAAATAAATACTTAGTTTTTTATTTTTTTCATGTCACTTTCACACGATTTGACGGAGAACCAAAAATTATAATTATGACAACTTTAAAAGTTCACAACATCGAATCTGCGCCAGAAGGTAGCAAACCATTATTAGAAAAATCACTTAAGACAAATGGAATGATACCTGGTTTGCATGGTGTATTAGCTGGAGCTCCAGGTTTATTAGAGGCATATCAAACTATACACAAGTTATTTTCTCAATCTTCTTTCAACAAAGAAGAATTGACGGTCGTATGGCAAACAATTAACGTAGAGCACGAGTGTCACTACTGTGTGCCGGCGCATACTGCTATTGCCAATATGATGAAAGTAGACCCTGCATTAAGTGAAGCTTTGAGAAATGGGACAGCGATGCCAACTGAACAATTACAAGCATTACACGATTTTACTTTACAACTTGTAAGAAATCGCGGACATGTAACACCAGAGGAATTACAAGCATTTTACGCTGTAGGTTATGGAGAGCAACAAGTATTAGAGGTTATTTTAGGCTTGTCTCAAAAAGTAATTAGCAACTATACTAATCATATTGCGAATACTGCGGTAGATGCCCCTTTTCAGAAGTTTGCATGGTCTAAAGAAGCGGTACAATCATAAAGAAAACCCGATTAATATCTGTAAAACTTTCGCATTCATTGCGGAAAGTTTAATAAAATTGGTTCTCTGACAAATCCCCCCGTTTCACGGGACAAGCGGGAAGATTTCTCAGAGAACGATAAAATTTAAAAATGAAAATAAATATTCTGACAATCGCCATTTTAAGCTTTGTCCTCTCATCTTGCAACAGTAATAGTGAGCAGACAAACTCTCCAACCGTGACTCCTTTGGAATTCCAAAACAAAGGACATCAATTGATTTACAACATGTTGGAGAAGGTTGGAGACTACAGCAAATTAAAGGACAAAAAAGATGTAATTTATACTTACACTTATGAAACGCCAGATAACAAAACTGACATCTCGACAGAAAAATATATTTTTGAAGGAGAGTTGTCTTATGGTATTTATAAAACTCACGAGAGAACGATACCTCAACTGGAAGGAGTGATTGAGCAAGGTTTTGACGGAAACGAATACTGGCTGAAACATAATGGAAAAATCATAACGGATGTAGACCATTTAAAAAAAGTAGCTTTTAATCGTCCTACTAATTTTTACTGGTTTTCCATGATGCAGAAATTACTAGACCCAGGTTTAAATTACGAATACATTGGAGAAAAAACGCTTGACAATGGAGCTTACGACATCGTAAAAGTTTCTTTTAATTCCGTAGATGATAAACCTACTGACATTTATCAGCTTTATATAAACAAGAGTACATCATTAGTTGACCAGTTTCTTTTTACCGTTGCTGATTTTGGAGTAATAGAAACGCCGCTCTTGATGCAACTCCAATATGAAAAAGTAAACGGTCTATTAATACCGACAAAACGACAATACAAAAAATCTACTTGGGAGGCCGATGTAAGTGATGCTCCTTGGATAAATGTAACTTGGTCTGATATCAAGTTTAATAATGGTTTAACAAATCAAGATTTTAAAAAAGAATATAAAATGAAAGAAGGCAATATAAGTTCTCTAAAATCAAAATTAGAGGAAAAGAAAGCAAGTTTTGAAGCGAAAGCCGATGACAATAAAAAAAGAGCTTATCGAGAAGGAATAGAGTCTGTTGTAAATAGCGGAATAACGAGTACGGCAAAACAAGTAGGAAATAAGGCACCTAATTTCACATTAAATAATGCTCTTGGAAAACCTGTAGAATTAAAAGATTATTTAAAAAAGGGCAAAGTAGTTTTGACTTGGTATCGCGGTGGCTGGTGTCCATATTGCAATATGACTCTACACCAATTGCAGCAAGAATTACCTAATTTTAAAGCTAATGGAGCTAGTTTAATTGCTTTAACACCCGAACTGCCAGACAAATCTATAAGTACTGCTGAAAAGAATGATTTAGAGTTTGAAGTATTGAGTGATGTTGGAAATAAAATTGCAAAAGAGTATGGAATCGTATTCAAACTAACCGATGAAGTAGCAGGAATGTACAACAAAGGATTTGATATGAATAGCTACAATGGCGATGAGTCTAACGAACTTCCTCTAGCGGCGACCTACATCATCGACGAAAATGGAGAAATAATCTATGCTTTTTTAGATGCAGATTATCGGAATAGAGCTGAACCTTCAGAGTTGACGGAGTTTTTAAAGCAAAATTAAAGAAAGACTTTTTGTCCTCTGATGACATGGGCTTATTCATCAATTATAATATGCCATATTTGCAATTTAAAAAGCAGATATGGCATATTTTATTATCCACGTAATTGTATTTTTCTTTAGTACCATACCCACTAATCATCCACAAAGGCAAAATTTTCTTCCAAAATTTTCCCGATACTGACGCACAAGTGTGTGGATGATTAGGTCAATAATTTTATTGTTCATTATTCATCGGGCGCAAGACTAGTTAAGTAACCCTAAAAAAAACAGCTCTTTTTGTCAACTATTTGCAGTTGACAGCATTAGTTGTTCGTTTAGTAAAACGGTGTCAAAGTTATAGATAAATATCAAAAAAAGTTTTCATTTAAAAATATCTATGCTTAGGCTAACTTTGCAGAAAATTTTGACACTTCCAAATTTAAATTTTTCTGTTATGTTAGACAAAGTCCTTTATTTCCTATTAGTAACACTATTCTTCAGCCATCCTATTATTGCCCAAGATTTCATTGTCAAAGGAAAGATTATTGATGCTAACGACGGCGAAGTTATCGAGTATGCCACAGTTTCAGCTTACTCTGCGGCAGACTCTACCCTATTAAATGGGACGATTACTAATGAAGCAGGTCAATTTGAACTAACAGATTTACCTAATCAAGATGTTTATCTAGTTGGACAGTTTTTAGGATATAATGCCTACCAGTCTGCAACTTTCCCTGCGTCCTCTCCTCCTGATTTTAGTAATATGTCGTTGAGTTTAAATAATGCAACTCTAGACGAAATCGAGGTAACGGCACGCGCGATGACTTCCATACACAAATTGGACAAACAGGTCTTTGACGCCTCACAATTTGAAAATGCAAAGGGCGGAACAGCCTCTGACGTATTACGTAATCTGCCCTCTGTCTCCATTAATTCTTTCGGAGAAATATCCGTGCGCGGCGCAACGGGCTTTTTAGTGATGATAAACGGAAAACCTGTACAAGGTGACCCAACTATCATTTTACAACAGCTTTCTGCAAACTCTATTGATGATATCGAAGTGGTTACTGCGCCTTCTGCCAAGTATGACCCCGACGGAAATGCAGGAATTATTAACATCAAAACAAAACAAGCCGTAACGGACGGTACGTATTTAGTGGCGAATGTATTGGCAGGTCTGCCGAGTATCGAATCTTACAATAATACCAACAATGCACAACGTTATGGCGCTGATATTACTTTCAATCACAAGAAAGGCAAATGGGATTTCTCGTCAGGTTTGGATTATCGCCGCTACGATATTTCGGGACGCAGAGAAGGTTATGTCAATACTTATTTGAATGAAACACTAACCGAATTTCCGTCCGACGGAGAGCGCAGTTTTGATAAAATCAATTATTCCGCACGCGCATCCGTCAATTATACTCCAACTAAAAATCAGTCCATCACTGCTGGATTTTTTGCAGGTAAACGCACCAAAGATAGAACCGCTGATATCCTATATTCCAATCAACAAAGAACCTTGATACCACAAGAGCAATTTTTGGGAACAGAGGCTTACCATGATTTATATTTACAGAACAATCGCGTTTACTCTGGTGGAACGGTATTGAATAACTTTACTTATTTCAACGAAAACTTACGCGTCAGGAAGAGTGATTTTTTCATTGGCTCTTTAGATTATGCGTATCAGTTTGCGGATAAGTCGAGTTTAAAAATATCAGGACTATATGAAAGAACGGTACTCGGAGGTCCAACAAATAATGCGAATTTAGCTTATCCCAACACGGACGAAATCATCCAGTTACAATTTAACGACAACAACAATCCACTCGACGGTATTCGTCTGCAATTGGATTATGCGCGCAAACTAGGCGAGCAAAAATGGGAAAGCGGTTATCAATATCGCTACTTACAGCACCCAGGAGATTTTCAATATCTTGACCGTGATTTGGTCAATGAGGTATGGGTAGAAAATCCGTTATTTACCAATAGTATCAATCTGACTCGGAGTATTCATTCTGCCTATACACAGTTGGCGGGCAGCAAAAATAAGTTGCAATACACCGCAGGTCTGCGCTTAGAGTATTTTGAACGGACAGTCGAGATTGCGCAACCTGACGAGACTTTTAACTTAGACAAACTCAATTTATTTCCTTCCGTAAATCTTGGTTACCGTTTGCAAGAAGGATTGATAGCGAAGGCAGGTTACAGCCGCAGGATTGAGAGGACGACAACCTTTAAAATGACGCCATTTCCAGAGAGAGAACACTCAGAAACTTTGGAACAAGGAGATGCAGAACTCTTGCCAGAATATATAGATTTGGTAGAGGTCGGATTAGTAAAAAGCTGGGGTGATAACTCCATATTTGCGACGGGTTATCTGCGTCATATCGACAATGTTATCAATCGTGTCAATACAGTTTTTAACGATACAATATTGAACCGCATCTATACAAATGTCGGTGTCGCCAATGCTTTAGGTCTAGAACTTGGGACGACTCTCTATCCAACAAAAAAATGGCGCATTTATCTAGGTGGAAATGTCTACAACTATCAGATAAAAGGACAACTATTCGCAGAGGACATCAATACTTCCAATACGGTTTACTCTATCAATGCCAATACAAATTTCGATTTCACTTCGACTTTTGCTGTGCAGTTGGCCTTTAATTACTTATCAGAAAGAATAACCGCACAAGGAAGTGATTCTGCCTTTTACAATCCGTCTTTGTCGCTCCGCAAGACCTTTTTTGATAAAAAAATGGCGGTTGCGCTGCAATGGCAAAATATTGATTTAGGTCTCTGGAGTGCGAACGAACAACGTATTACGACGGTACAAGACAATTTTTATACGACGACTAATTATGTGTATGAGGTGGATATTATTCAGTTGAATTTTACCTATCAGTTGAATCAGATTTCGAAGAAAGTAAATATGCCAGAGAGTGAGTTTGGGCGGAAGGAGTTTTAGGTTTAAGAATGGATGAATGAGTTTTTTGGGGCTTAGATTTTTTTGGTATCTTTGATAGGTAAACAATGCTAATTTTTTACTAAACAACTAAAAATTAAAAGTTTACATATAAATATATGCACAAATTAACAAGTTGCATATTAATGGCATATCAACATGTTTGTGGATATGAACAAGTTATATCCAATTAGAAAAAAAAATAAAGCAATGAAATACCTCCAAATACTTTTTATAATTCTGGTTGTTTCATGTCAAAATAAAAAAACAAATACTGAAAAGAAATTGGAAATAAATTTCTTTGACAAAGAATTAAGTTGGGCTTCAAACGAACCTGTTTTGAAAATTTACTTTGAAACAAATGAATGTGGGGAATTTGGTGGACATGAAGAACATATGAAAATATCAAAAAAGAATACAGAAAGATACAAACTCGAATATGAGAAATATCAAGTAAATTGTGATAGCATGGTTAATGTCTTTGACGGAATTGGATATTTAAGAAGACCACTAAATACGCTAATCAATAAAAAAGAAATTGAAATAGATGAATCTAAAAAACAAGCAATTTTAGATTTTACAAATGACATGGTTAAATCAAAATTTAATGCTGAGGAATTAATCAGTCATTCAGAGATAAAAATGTCAATTGTTAATTCAGATTCGACATTCTACATTTGGAAATATGGAGGAAGTGCAGATAGATATTATAAATTACTCAAAGGACTAAAAATAAATGGATGAAAGAAGTCGCTGGAATAATGTTTTCAAATAGTTAAATACAAAATAATTGAAAAAAGAAAACTGGATATAATCGAGTAGGGAAAGATAACCAAACGATTTAGACCTACGGAATCCGCAAAGGTCGTTCGGTTATCTCAGCCCTCTCACACCACCGTACGTACGGGTCACGTATACGGCGGTTCACAGAACAACTAAGTCCTTTTCTTACGCGTCTTAGGCTTCGGTTTTCCGCGATACTTCACCTTGAGATAATACTCCAAAAATGGAGTATATCCTCGTTGGCGCAGTCGCTCTTCCGTTACCGTTGTACCCATAATTGGGCTGCACGCTATCGCCC
>CALDUB010000008.1 GCA_937923465.1 uncultured Saprospiraceae bacterium | reverse complement strand
CCTTCCCGAAAGTATTCGGGACAAGCTATTTTGCACTTTGAAAAGCCTGAAAATATCAACACTTCTGCGGTTTTCAGAGCCCAAACTGAGAACGAAATCTCTTTCCCAAAATTCTGAATCTATTTCTACCGCGTTACTAAGCATTTGCTTTCATCTTATCCGCAAATAATCGCCTAAATTTATTAACTTTCGGAGTAATAACTACAGTGCAATATGGATTACTATCCCCCGTCCGCTGGTAATAATTTTGGTGGTACTTCTCCCCTGCATACAATATATCCAAAGGCGCAAGTTCCGTGACCACGGGGTCATCCCAAACTTGTGGCGCATATTCCGCTATTACTTTTTCAGCAATTGCTTTTTCTTCTTCATTTTGATAGAATATCGCAGAACGGTACTGTGGTCCACGGTCATTTCCTTGACGATTTAAGGTAGTCGGGTCGTGTGTGGTAAAGAAGATTTTAAACAAGTCCTCATATCCAATTACTTCGGGATTAAAGGTAACTTCCACAACTTCTACATGCCGCGTCATTCCTGAACAAACTGCGCGGTAATTCGCATTTTCCTCAGAACCTCCAGCATAACCAGACACCACTTTTTCAACACCTTCGACTAACTCAAAAACTGCTTCTACACACCAAAAACATCCGCCACCAATTACTATAGATTTCATATTGTTATTTTTAAATATTCATTCTTGCACAATACTAAACACATTTGCAGGCAAGATGTTTTCCAAAATAATATGTGCTTCCTTTTTTGCTTCAATAAACTTCCATCCGTCTGTTTTGTCATCATTGATAGCAAAAGTCTGAGAGGTAATTAATATTTTAAAGGAGGCATTCTCTTTATCAAATTCGACATTCTCCTCTCCGTAAGCTTGCTGCATAAATTCATAGGCATAAACAGCACCTTCTCTCGTTTCATTCATGGCTTCTTCACTGTCATTTGACGGCAGCATGTCCATTTTTAGGTCAAAATTGTGGTAAATCAAGCAATATTTATTCGCTTCATCTATCATAATATCAGAAAGGGAGTCGATTCGCATAGCGCCAAAAGACATCGCAATTGACGGGTCTTCAAATGCCTTATCCATCATTTCTATCAACATTTTCTTTGGTGCTATTTCAAACATCCCAGGATGCAAATATTCTACTAACTTTGCGTTGTTTTTATCAACAACATGCGTGCTATATTCAGAAAAAGTCTGAAGTATTGCATCTTTATCAGATTGAGAAAATAAATTTGTGCTAGCCAAAGCTAACAAACAGAAAAGAACGATATTTTTCATAAATTTTATTTTGAATAGACTTTATGAATGAGGTTGAGCGAGATTTAAACGCCGATATTTTATTCTTATTTGAGGCAAAAAGCACAGGCAATGTTGTTCATTTACGAGTATTTTTAACGAAAAATAAGGATAAAAGCCAATCCGATTCCTATCGGGGAGCAAGTTTAAAACCGCTCAAATCTCATTAATAAAGTCTAATATGCAAAGATACATCATAACGACAGAACGTTTAGGACTCCGAAATTGGAATGACAGCGACCTAATAGAAATGACAGCACTCAATCAAGATGCACAAGTCATGGAATTTTTCCCGAGTACACAAAACAGGGACAAAACTCAAGGTTTTATTGGACGCATGCAAAAGCATTTTGAGGCACATGGCTACTGCTATTTCGCTGCAGACCGTTTAGATACGGGTGAATTTATTGGTTTTATTGGTCTCTGCACTCAAAGTTACTTAGACGACCGACCAACATTCACAGATATCGGCTGGAGACTCAAACAAGCTGCATGGGGAAAAGGTTTTGCGACAGAAGGCGCAAAGGGCTGTCTGAAATTTGCTTTTGAAGAACTGAATTTGGACAAGGTTTATTCTGTTTGCTCTCTCATTAATGTCAAATCCGAAAAGGTCATGCAGAAAATAGGAATGCAAAAAGAAATGGAATTTAAGCATCCTGTCCTTGGTGATTATCCTGCATTAGAAGTTTGTGCATTCTATGTCATTGAACAACCGCACTAACCTCTATTTCGATAAGTAAATCTGAATTTATCAAGGCGCTAACTTCGACCATAGTCGCTACTGGCTTTATCGTCTTAAAGAATTCACCGTGCGCGCGTCCGATTTCTTCCCACTGACTGATGTCTGTGACATACATCTTTGTGCGAATAACATCTGTCATACTTGCGCCCGCTTTTCTCAGTGCTTCTTCTATCTTTTTAAAAATAAAAACAGTCTGAGCGTAAGGGTCACCTGCACCGATTACAGTATCACCGTCCATTGCGGTAGTACCTGCGACTTCGATGATGTTCCCGATGCGGACGGCACGAGAATACCCCACGATGTCTTCCCAAGGTCCGCCAGATGATATGTTCTTTCGTTGCATGTTGTTAGATTTTCGGTATATCTCCTAGTGCTTTAGCATTTGTTGTAAACATTTCACTTAAAGCATTTAAACCTTTGATTTTCAAGTCAATATACCATTCTTTATTCAAACCTTTTAAGCTCAATAAAGCCTTCGTTTCTTCATTCGTTTCTACCAGCACATTCCACATGCCCACTTTACTACCAAAGCCCATATCACTCAAACTATCACCCACCATCACGCTTTTCTTAAAGTCAATCTCAGGGAAATTTCTTTGTGCTTGATAAGCCATACCCGCTTCTGGTTTTCGACACATTGGATTGTCTACAGCTAGTTTTGGACAAAAATAAACAGCATCAATACTACCCCCAGCAGCCATTACTTCACGGTACATTTTGTCGTGTAAAGTAACTAATTCCTCTGCCGTCATCAATCCTTTTCCAATTCCTTGTTGGTTGGTTACAACAACGATTCTTCCGAAGATTTTACTAAATTCAGCAATTGCTTGTGGTACATTTTCGAGAAATTCAAATTCATCCCAATGGCGCACATATGCCCCTGGAATACGATGATTAATAACACCATCTCTATCTAAAAAAAGTGTCCACGATTTATCAAAATGCGGTAAGTTCATGGCGCGAAGATAGATTTTTTTTTGGAATCATGACTGCAAAGTCGTGTACCAAATTAGAGCAGTCGTAAATCATAAATCGTACTTCCTCCTATCTCAATAAAGTACTCACTCCCGTAAACCATTCAACTTGTCCGTCCAAAAACTGGACTTGTGTTTTCCAGACAAGCGTACCACTATTCAGATTTTTGTCTCGATGTCTGCCGTCAAAACCATGTAAAGGGTCGTTTGGTAGAAAATTTTCATCTCTAAAGAGTAATTCGCCCCAGCGGTCGTATATCTCTAAGGAAAGCACATTAACTACATCATTTCCGCCAAAAAGATAGAGAATATCATTATTTCCATCGCCATTTGGAGAAAAAGCATCTGGAAAGAAAATTCGATATTTTTGATTGGTATAAATTCTTATGGAGTCACTTGCAAAACAGCCGTTTTCATCTTCCACATAAAGAATATAATAAGCAGACTCAATGGGACTGACTAATGGCGTTTCACAATCATGACAAGAAAGAAAAGTCGTATCCTGTAACCATTCGAAAGTCAAATTTTCCTCGCTTACATTCGGTCTGAGTATTATTGAATCACCTAATAGTATTTCAAAGTCATCTCCTAAATCTACCAATATTTCATCTTGAGGAACGATACTAATCGTTGTATCATACTCACATCCAGCCGCATCTATCACTGTAAAAAGATAAGGACCAGGTGTTAGATTTTCGTAAAAAGTAACTGCGGTAAACTCCGAACTATCAATGGCAAAAAGGTAATCAGGATTTCCATTCAATACACTATCCAGCTCAATTGTCCCTGTTTCTTCATCATAACATGGATTTATAACAGTAGCTAAAATTTCATTTGGTTCTGCTTCATTTCTCGTGACTTCAACCTCCGCATCCGTTTCGCAGCCATTGTCAGGGTTTAGTACATTTAAATTATACGTTCCGACAGAATTAATGTCAGTAAACAAGCCAGCAGAACTACCAATGATACTTCCGTTGACTGTTGACCAAGTCGTGATAAAATCTGGATTTTGAGAAGAGTTCGTAGCCGTCAAAGTAATCGTATCTATCAAACAGTCTAACTCTACTGGCGGGTCTATTAATGCAATTGGTGTATCTACATCCGCAAAAACTTCCGTTGTTGCTGACTTCTCGCAGCCTGTCAGTTCATTTGTGACGATGACCGTATTTGTTCCTGCCTCTGCTACTCCCAGCGTCTGTTCTGTTCCAACTTCTGTCCCCGATGCATTTAACCAAGAAAAAGAATAAGGGTCATCTACTCCACTAATCTCTAAATCTATTATAACAGTCTGATTATCTACGCAATCTAAAACTTCAGGTGTAGGAATATTCAATAAAATATCAGGATAAAAATCAAAGGTAGTCGAAGAAGTGTCTGTACAAGATTGGGCATTATCAGTGACGACGAGACTGTAAGTTCCTGGTATGTCAACCGTTGGTGTTAGTGTATTTCCACCTGAAACAATATTGCCATCGTCCGTAATCCATTCAAATTCAGCTGCTGCCGAGTTATTTAAACTCTCGCCGTTTAATACTCCTTCTTCTCCGAAACATCCAATAACAGGGTCACCCGCAATGGACCAATCAGGCGGAATAGTAAAGCCTTCTAACAAATTAAAAGTGAAGTTACATCGGTCTCCTCCTTTTCCATCTATCATGATGTAATAAGTGTTTCCAACGATTAAACTGGCAGTCTCTAAGATGAAAGTTTGGGGACTTCCCGCATCAAAACAATTGGAAACTAAAGTAAATGTATTACAGTTTGAAGTGGAGAACATCGCCGCTTGAATCCCATTATTATTTTGACATTCATAAGGCTCAATTTCTAACTGCAAATTAGTCGTGCCTGCCCGAAAAGCCAACCAAACATCCGTTTCGACCTGTCCACAAAAAGCATTTGGAGTTCCGTCATTTCCTGCTTGATAATTATTTGAACAGTAACCTTCTAAATCACAGATATAAGGGGCAGTTTGGCAGTTTTCGCCAGCAACCTCGAATTCTTCACAGTCTTGCGCCAGCAGATTTAGAGATAGAAATAAAAAAATGAAAGGATATAGAAATTTATTGGTGCTCATTTAGTGTGGTTATTGATGTGGGTAGAGAAAATTATTTAGCTAATAGTCTAGTTAAGTAAGTGACACTCTTAAGCTCATTTGCCCCTACAAATGAAGGATGAAACAGCAATTTGATATTTCAACTTCTCAAAATTAAGATTAAACTAGAATTCTCAATAAAAAACTACTTTCATTGTCTTAATCTTTGCATTTGTGTGAGTTCGTAGCTAGCACAGGCACCAAATATTCTATTTTTCACAAGTTTTCAAACAAAAATGTCATTCTTATGTCAGGGAATAAAGGATTCCAAATTTCATTTAATTCGGAATCTAAAATTAAGGCTATTGTATACTTTAATATCAAAATGTGTCACTATCTTTGCGCACCACAATGAGAAACGAAGCAAATGTTTCTATACACACCTTATTATCAGACTTGTTACCAGCTTTTATAAATAGAACAAAAAACGCCATTCATGCAATAGCGTTTTTGTCTCAACATGAAAAAAATGACCAAATTTTTCCTTTCATTTTCTTTATTATTAATGCCTTTTTTCCTGCTTGCACAATCCGTCAGCGGTATTGTCAAAGACTCGGAAACGAATAGTCCTATCGAAGGTGTTCTCATTAACGCAGATGCTGACCAAGTTTCGACTTCGACTGATGAGAACGGAAAATTTACACTTAAAGTTATCAAGGCTAATTCTATCTCTTTAGCTTTAATTGGTTTTAAGAAACAATCTATCTCTTTTGATTTATCTCAAAATCTAGAGAATAAGGAACTTAACCTAGGAGTTATCAAAATGATATCTGCTGCGGATAAAAATCCAGACTTAATTCCGACGATTGTCTTAAATGATGTAGAGTCAGAAGGTGACGATGCTGCTTTGTCTGATAATATCTCAGGATTATTGACAGCTTCTCGTGACCCTTTCTTATCAGAAGCCTCTTTTGCTTTGGGTCAATATCGTTTTCGTGTACGTGGTTATGATAGTGAGCACGGAACACTTATGATGAACGGTATTCCTTTTAATGAATTGGAAAATGGTCGTATTTACTGGAATATCTGGGGTGGTTTGAATGATGTATTCCGTAATCGTGAAACTGAAATTGGCTTAGCTGCTGGCGAACAAGCATTTGGTGGTATTAATGGTGCTGTTAATGTTGATACGCGTGCTTCTTTTCAACGTAAGCAAACACGCGTTTCTTACGCGATTTCTAACCGTAGTTACCGCAATCGTGTGATGTTGACACACTCAACAGGTATGAATGCAAAAGGCTGGGCTTTTTCTTTCTCAGGTTCACGACGTTGGGCAGAAGAAGGTTATGTAGAAGGAACGGTTTATGACGGTTACTCTTACTTCGCATCGATAGACAAAAAAATTAATGATAAACACTTGCTTAACTTCACAGCATTTGGTGCACCGACAAAGCGTGGTCGTATCGGTACTGCTACACAAGAAGCAAGAGATTTAGCTGGTTCTAATTACTACAATCCATTGTGGGGTTACCAAGACGGTGAAAAACGTAATTCTCGTATTCAAAACTCTCACCAACCTGTTGGCATGTTGCGCCACGATTGGACTATTAGTGAGAAATCAAATTTGACTACTGCCGTTTCTTACCAAACTGGTCGTAATGGTCAAACGCGTTTAGATTGGTTCAATCGTGCTGACCCGCGTCCAAATTACTACCGTTACCTACCGAGTTATCTAGAGTTTGGAGAGAATGCTTCTCAAGAAGTTGTTGACGCCCGTGCAGAATATCTAAGCAGTAATCCTGAATTGTTGCAAATCAACTGGGACCAATTGTACGATGAAAATCGCAATTACGAAGGGACTATTGAAAATGCAGACGGTATCCAAGGAAACGATGTAACAGGTCTTTGGTCTCGTTCTATCTTAGAAGAGCAGCGTTTTGACTCAGATGAGTTTAACTTCAATACAAACTACAGAACAGAAATTAATGATGATTGGACATTCACTTTAGGTGCAAAGTACCAGTCTTATGTTGGTCATACTTTTAAAGTTGTTAATGATTTATTGGGTGGTGAATTTACGGTTGACATTGATAGATTTGCGGACCGCGAAGTAGTTGATGATATCGAGTCTTTTAGACAAAGTGATTTAAATAATCCAAATCGTATTGTTAGAGAAGGTGATATTTTTGGTTGGAATTATGACATTAATATCCGCAAAGGTGGAGAATGGGCACAACTAGAATATGAAGGTAAGAAATGGGATGTATTCATGGCGGGTGAATTTGAGTCAACTCAAATATGGAGAGACGGTAAATTCAAAAATGGACGTTTCCCAGATAACAGTGAAGGAGAAAGCGAAAGATTATTGTATAATAACTTTGGTATCAAAGGTGGTTTGACTTACAAAATCGACGGTCGTAATTACATTTATGCAAATGCTGCTCGTCAATCAAAAGCACCTCTTGCACGTTATGCCTTTGTATCGCCGCGTACGAGAAATCAAACGACACCAAACTTAGAGTCAGAACAGATTTTGAGCTACGAAGCAGGTTATAACTTGCGTTCTCCTTTAGTTAAGGCACGTGTAACAGCTTACTACACAAGATTTGAAGACCAGACAAACCGTATCGGTTTTTATGATGATAGTCGTCGTACTTTTGGTAACATGATTTTACAAGGTATCGACCGCACACACGCAGGTATCGAAGCAGGTGCTGAAATTAACATCACCTCTGCCCTATCTATGAATCTTGTCGCGGCTATCGGTCAGAACATCTACACAAGCCGTCAAAAAGCAACTCTTTACTTAGATACAGAAGAGACTTTCTCTACTATCTTTGCTGACCAAGGATTTGAAGTTTACTCTCAAGACTTTTTCGTTGCAAATGGTCCACAAGAAGCTTACTCTGCTAAGTTAAGTTACCGTGGTAAAGGATATTGGTTTGCTAACTTGAACGTGAATTTCTTTGACAAGACTTATGTTAACTTTAGCCCTGTACGTCGTACAGAAACGGCGGTTTACGGTTTAGAAGAAAGAGACCCTGTCTTATTTGACCGCGTTATCGAACAAGAACAAGTAGACGTTCAGACTACTGTTGATTTCTTTGGTGGTAAGTCATTCAAATTTGATGATATGTTCTTATACTTGAATGTAGGTGTGAGTAACATCTTAAACAATACAGACTTTATCACAGGTGGATTTGAGCAGTTACGTTTTAACTACTCGACTAAAGAACCAGATAACTTTCCTTCTAATTACTTCTACTCTTTCGGTAGAACTTACTTTATTAGTTTGAGTTTGAAGCTTTAAGAGTTGTAAAACTATAGTTTTAAAGTTAAAAAGCGGTCTGTGCCTTTGGGTACAGACCGCTTTTCGTTTGTAAAACTCTTAGAACGTTCTTACCACCTATTCCACGTTAATTTTTCCAAAGATTACATGTAAGTCGGCACGAGATTTTAAACAGTAATGAACTAATATGTATTCCAGACTACGTCCGATTGCAACTTACGTATAGTTTTTGGAAAAGCTAACGAACAGGTTTCTGACATATTATTGAGCTGAATGAAAGATAAGGACTACAAAAATTATTGCAATCTATCAATAAACTGATTAATGATATCATCAATTTTGGCGTAACCAAATAAAATTAAAATTCCCAATAGAATTATCAATACGATAGCTTCACAACCGAGTGCTCTTGAATGAGAATCAAGATCAAGTTTCTTATCTTCTCTTATCCAAAGAACACCCAATATTATTAGAGATAATCCTATCGATACCTGAAAAAAGAAGTCAGTTGTAAGCATAGAAATTAATTTTAAAGTAAAATCCTCAACAAGTTAGAAAGCGGTCTGCACCCAAAAGTACAGACCGCTTTTCAACTCTAAAACGTTACAACTATAAAACTCTTTTAAGCCTTATCAGCCGCCGCCTTATGGTCAGCCAAAAACTTAGCCAAACCACTATCAGTCAAAGGATGCTTCAACAATGAAAGCATTGCGCTCAACGGACAAGTAACCACATCTGCACCATGTTTTGCTGCTTCAACGATGTGTTTTCCGTTACGGATAGACGCTGCTAAGATTTCAGTATCAAAACCTTGAACGGCATAAATCTCTGCAATATCGTGGATAAGCTGCATTCCGTCCCAAGAAATATCATCAATACGACCGATGAATGGAGAAACGTAAGTAGCACCTGCTTTTGCAGCCAAAATCGCTTGACCAGCAGAGAATACCAAAGTACAGTTTGTAGGAATTCCTTTATCACGGAAGTAAGACAAAGCCTTAATACCGTCTTTAATCATCGGAATTTTGATGACGATGTTGTCAGCAATCTTAGCCAAAGCCTCTCCCTCTTTTACCATACCTTCAAAATCAGTAGAAATTACTTCTGCACTGACATCACCTGGTACTAAGTCACAGATAGCTTTGTAGTGTTTCATCACTGCTTCTGTCCCTGAGATTCCTTCTTTTGCCATTAACGAAGGATTAGTAGTCACACCATCCAAAATACCCAATGCGTGTGCTTCTTTAATTTGCTCTAAATTAGCTGTATCTACGAAAAATTTCATTCTGTTAGTTATTAGTTATTAGGTTATTGGTTATTAGGTTACTGGTTATTTTTGATTGAAAGTTATAGACAAAATTTCGCGCCAATAACTAATAAAATAATAACCAATAACTAAATTCAAAACAATTTAACCCCAGTATAGTTGTGTGGTGTAATCTGCATCAATTCAGCTTTAACCGCTGCCGACACATCCAAACCACCAATAAATTCTTTGATATCTGCCTCTGTGACCGTCGGCTTCCCACGTGTCAATTCTTTCAAGGCTTCGTACGGTTTATCAAACCCTTCACGGCGCAAAATGTTCTGTATCGCTTCCGCAGTTACCATCCAGTTTGCTTCTAAGTCTGCATGTAATTTTGCTTCGTTCAGAAGCAACTTGCTCAATCCTTTTTGGATAGATTTAAAAGCAATAATCGTATGACCAACGGGCACACCGATATTACGCAACACTGTACTATCCGTCAAATCACGCTGCAAACGCGAGATTGGTAATTTTTCAGCCAGGTGTCCAAATATCGCATTCGCAATACCCAAGTTACCTTCTGCATTTTCAAAATCAATCGGATTAACCTTATGCGGCATTGCACTCGAACCAATTTCGCCTTTAATCGTCTTTTGCTTGAAATATTCCATCATGACATAAGTCCAAATGTCGCGACTAAAATCAATCAAAATCGTATTAATGCGACTCAATACGTGAAAACAAGCAGCTAAGTTGTCATAATGCTCAATCTGCGTCGTAAATTGAGACCGCGTTAGTCCCAAATAGTCACTCACAAATTTGTTTCCAAACGCCACCCAATCGTAGTCGCCGTATGCTACATGATGTGCATTGAAATTACCCGTTGCACCACCAAATTTTGCGCTATAAGTGATACCTTCCAATTGCTTTAATTGAACTTGCAGGCGTTCCACAAAAACTTGAAATTCCTTTCCTAAAATCGTCGGAGAGGCAGGTTGTCCGTGCGTCTTAGCCAACATCGGCACATCCTTCCATTCTTGTGCTAAGTCAGAAATATTCTGTGTCAACGTCTTAAAAAGAGGTAAATAAACCTGCTCAATGGAGTCTTTCAACAACAATGGCGTAGCGGTATTATTTACGTCTTGCGAAGTCAAACCAAAGTGAATAAACTCCTTGTAAGACTCTATGCCTAACTTATCGAATTGCTCTTTCAAGAAATATTCAACCGCTTTGACATCATGATTTGTCGTGCGTTCGATAGTCTTGATGTTCTGCGCATCTGCTTCGCTAAATTGATTGACGACACGTGTCAACTCAGACAGTTTTTCCTTTGGAAAATCTGCTAATTGCGGCAGTGGCAAATCGCATAACGCTTTGAAATATTCGACTTCGACTAAGACCCGATATTTTATCAGGGCAAATTCAGAGAAAAAATCTGCTAATTCGGCAGTTCTACCTGCGTAGCGTCCGTCAATCGGAGATATTGCTTTGAGCATAAAAATTTGTTTTCCTTCTTTGATAAAATTCCAGAAAATGTACTAAAAAATAATAATTCAATACTTTATCTTCATTTTGAATCATTATTTTTTCACAATCGTAGGATTTATCAAAGAACGTTTTTTAATTCGGGCGCAAAGGTATAGTTTTGGGGCGGGAAAAAATTATTTGAAACCATATATTTCGCTAAGTAAAAACCTTTCTATAAATCGGGAGATTATATTTTATTGAATTCCATTTATTAATCGATTTTATTCATCAGCCACACAAATGAGAAATAGATATTTGAAATACGCTCAGTATAACTTATGGGCAAACAACAAACTAAGAGAATTACTATCAGCCAATGAGGATGCTTTAATGACAAAAAAAGTCGTATCGAGCTTCCCTTCTATTCGAAAAACTATCCAACACCTTTGGGGTGCAGAAAAAATATGGCACCTACGCTTGACGGGTGTCTCTCCTACTGTTTTGACGGCTTATAATTTTGATGGCACATTAGAAAGAATGTACCAAAATTGGTTTAAGGAATCTCTAGGTTTTCTAACTTTTATCGAATATCAATTAGATGAATGGTATGAGGAATCTACTGAATTCCTAGATACAAATGGTGAAGCACACGAAATTGAGAATTCCGAAATATTACAACATGTTCTCAATCACTCTAGCTATCATAGAGGACAGGTCGTGCTTTTAATGCGTCAGTTAGGAATGACAAATATGGAAGGCTTGGATTATATAGCTTGGGCGCGCTTGCATGATACGCCATTGTCTGGTACAAAACAAAAGTATGTTGATTATGCAGAGTATAATATCTGGGCAAATAGAAGATTAATAGTTCATTTATTAAATTATGAAGACTCTGTTTTAGAACACAATATAGTCGGAAGTTTCCCAAACCTACGTGAGACAATGCGACACATTTGGTTTGCTGAAGAAGGTTGGTTATCTCGTTTAAAAGGTGGAAACTGGAATGCGGATAAGGTCATAAATTTTGAAGGAACTAATGAAGAATTAGTTGTCGCATGGCACGAGACATCGAAGGAATTTAAAAAAATTGTCGCGCATGCTAATTTAGAAAAGTCTATTTCCTACACTCGAAATGGAAAGAAACATACCATAGCTGGCGAAGAAATTGCACAAACTGTCTTTAATCACGGGTCTTATCACCGTGGACAAATGGTTACGATAATGCGACAGTTGGGTATTGATAATATTCCGAAAACGGATTATATTGAATGGGTGCAGGTTAGAGAGCATGTATCAGTTGGGGTTTGATTGCTTTTGTTGTTCGACTCCCTACCCCCCATTTGGGGGAACTTTTTTCAGGGTTATTTTTACGATAAATCTATATTTACTTTTTTCATCACAGATGATAAAATCTCATCAGGTGCTGAAAATTAAAAATTTATAACAGAGTGCTAGATTAATGTTTCGAACATAGAGTCCAAATTACCAAAAACTTAAAATCAAAGAAAGTTCCCCCTTTAGGGCAGGGGTGATTGGTTCTATTTCTCAAGACGTGAATGTCGGACACTTTACCTCAGCAAATAGATGTAATGTAATTTTTAGTCGATAAATTTACCAACAATGAGTGTCTGACATTTGTAATAAGCTATTGAAAATCAGCACATTGCGTGTTACAGGTGTCAGCCTGTCCCGTACCGTGGTCGGGGACACTCTTCGTAGGAAATTTTCAATTCTAATAAAAAAACAAATTTTCATAGCCATAAAAGTGTCCGACACCGGCAAAAAATCAGAACCAATCACCTCTGCCTTTAGGGGATTAGGGGCTAAGCATTCACCCCAATCCTTTCTAAAACTTCATCCTCCTAAATATCTCCCAAACCGTCACCCCCAAACAAACCGAGATATTCAAAGAGTGCTTTGTACCATATTGCGGTATTTCAATACTTCCGTCTACGACTTTCATGACCTCTTTACTCACGCCTTTTACTTCATTTCCAAAAATCAAAGCAATTTTATCTTCCGTAGAATTTAAAGGAAAATCTTGTAATGCCGTACTCCCCTCTGCCTGTTCTACCGCCCAAATACGATAGCCTTCTTCCTTTAATTTTGCAATCGCATCTGTCGTTTGCTCTGCATATTCCCAATCCATACTATCCGTTGCCCCAATAGCTGTTTTAAGGATTTCCTTATGAGGAGGACGCGCTGTAATACCACACAAAACAATTTTTTCCAAAGCAAAGGCATCTGCTGTCCGAAATGCCGAACCAACATTCAATCCAGACCGTATATTATCTAAAATCAACACAATCGGATGCTTTTCCTGTGCCTTAAATCCCGCAACATCTGTACGGTTCAATTCTTGTAAAGAGAGTTTTCGCATGGCGCAAAAGTAGTAATAGTTGTCGGTTTCCTTCATATTTCGGGATGACAAAAACTTCTCGAGGGTAAGCTATTTTGACTTTGATGCTGTTTTTTTGAAAGAAACTTACATAGTCTGCAATTATTTTAGTCCAATTTATGTTGCATTTCCACAAGGAGTTCTATTTTTGCGTTCCAATTTTAAAAAACACAGGTAAAAGCCGTCAACCATCGGCCGTCAACCGTCAACCGTAAGAAAATGAGTTTTATTGAAGAACTAACATGGAGAGGAATGCTACATCAAAAAATTGATGGCATTGAAGCTGAAATGAATGAGAAATCAATTGTGGGTTATATTGGGTTTGACCCAACTGCCCCTTCTTTGACTATCGGTAATTATGTGCAGATTATGCTTCTCCACTTCTTTCAAAAAGCAGGTCATACGCCAATCATTTTGATGGGTGGAGCGACAGGACGGATTGGAGACCCATCGGGTAAGGATAAAGAACGTGTTTTGAAAACTTATGAAGAATTAGACCATAACTTGTCCTTTCAACAAAAACAGTTTTCTAAATTCTTAGATTTTGACGGACCAAATGCTGCAATTGTAGTCAACAACTTCGATTTCTACAAGAATATGAACGTTTTGGATTTCTTGCGTGATGTAGGAAAGACGATGATGATTGCACCGATGATTAAGAAAGAGAGCGTAAAAAAACGTCTGGAAACAGGTTTGTCTTTTACTGAGTTCTCTTACCAATTATTGCAAGGTTACGACTTTCAATACTTGTACACCAACCACAATTGCATCTTGCAAATGGGCGGTAGTGACCAGTGGGGTAATATCTTGGCAGGTACAGAATTTATCAAAAAAAATCTCGACGATGGAAAAGCTTACGCTGTAACCACTCCCCTTTTGACAAAGGCGGACGGTACTAAGTTTGGTAAATCTGAGGCTGGTAATATTTGGTTAGACCCCAATTTGACTTCTCCATACAAATTCTACCAATTTTGGTTGAGTGCTGAAAATGAAGATTTACCTAAATTCATGCGCTACTTTTCTTACAAAACAAAGGAAGAAATTGAAGCAATTGAAACGGAATACGCTGACAATCCACAAGCGATACAAAAGATACTAGCAGAGGAATTAACGCGTCGTGTACACTCTGACGAGGCTTTTGAGTCAGTCTTGAAAGTAACTAATTTACTTTTTAACAAAAAGGCTAATCGCGAGAATTTACTGGAAATGAGTGCGGATGCGCTAGAGACAGTTTCTGGTGAAATCAAGTCTTTTAAGATTGATAAGAGTAAATTAGAAGGTGGTATTAATATCGCTGACTTGTTGTCTGAAGAAACGACGATACAGGGTTCGAAGGGCGAAGTTCGCCGTTCGATTAAAGGTGGTGCCATTTCTGTTAACAAAGAAAAAATCACTTCTCACGAGGCTGTGGTTGATGCGTCTGCGTTATTACAGGACAAATATATTATGGTGGAAAATGGCAAGAAGAATAAATTCTTGTTGATTGCAGAGTAGTTTTTAAGCTCTGTAAAATATAAAAACGGCTGTTCGATTACTCGAACAGCCGTTTTTTTTTAGTCATTATGATGAAACGGCGTAGAACGCGCGTTTTACTTTACGATTACTAGTTTGCTAATGCTTCATCAATTTTTGCAGCCAAAGCAGCTTTAGTAATCGTACCCACGTGCTTGTGGAAAATTTCGCCGTCTTTCAAAACGATGATAGTTGGAATGCTACGCACACCATATTTGCGAGAAGTTTCCGCGTTGTTGTCAACGTTTACTTTTCCTACTGTTGCTTTACCTTCGTATTCGCCTGCTAGCTCGTCAATAATTGGAGTTACCATACGACATGGTCCACACCATTCTGCCCAAAAATCTACTACTGATACACCACCTTCCAATGCTGCTGTTTCGAAGTTTGCATCCGTGAATTCAAACGCCATAATATTCTTATTTTTAGTTGAAGTGAAAAGAGATATCTTAATCTCTTTTTATTTTTTTGTTGTTATAATAATTCTATTGCAAGAACCGTGTAAAAAACGCCATTAGGGCATTAAAAGTTTACAAAGATAGCAGTTTAAGTAAAAAAGTCCGCCGACGGACGGGCTTATTGTGAGAGATTTAACTTAAATATTTGATTCTGTTAATAAAAATCACAGATTTATGATTTTCGGCTTTCTTGAATAACTGAATTCAAACACCTACTTTTGTGGGCATTCTTAAACGGCGAGGAACGTCCGTCTTATTTTATCAATGAAGTGGAAACTCCACACTACTCTACAATTATGAAAAAAATAGTATTCGCTACCTCCAATCCCAACAAAATCAGAGAAGTCAATGAAATGCTCGGCGATAAGTTTGAAATCATTGGACTAAAAGACATTGGCTGTACAGAAGAAGTGCCCGAAACACAAGAAACAATCGAAGGAAATGCTTTGCAAAAAGCACGCTATGTTAAAGACAATTATGGCGTTGATTGCTTTAGTGAAGATACAGGTTTAGAGATTGATGCTCTAGACGGTGCACCTGGAGTCTACACGGCCCGCTACGGCGGACTAGAGCGTTCTGCAGACAAAAACATGGCGCGTGTACAAACGGAATTGGCAAATAAATCTAATCGTGGAGCACAGTTTAAAACCGTGATTGCGCTTGTTCTAAATGGTGAAGAACATTTATTCCCTGGCATTGCGCGTGGAACGATGCGAAAGGAAAAATCTGGAGAAGGTGGATTTGGCTACGACCCTATTTTTGAGCCTGAAGGCTATGATATCACTTTTGCAGAAATGGACTCGAAAGAGAAGAATAAGATTTCTCATCGTGGAAAAGCGGTTAGAGCTTTGATTGCTTTTTTGGAGAAATAGTAGGTTGATTTACGAAGTACGATTTACGACTGCTTTAACTTGGTGGATGAGGTATTTTAGTAAATAGAAAAGCGACTTGCAGCATATGCTACAAGTCGCTTTTTTATGTACGGTAAGTCCGATTTAGAACTTAACGAATTTCTGAGAAATCACTTCTCCATCATTCTCCATACGTACAAAGTAAGTACCTACTGGCAATTCACTTACATTCAACTCTAAAGTATTAACACCTTTAAAAGTTTCGATTGCTTTCGTAGAGTAGTTTTTACCACTTAAGTCAACAATATCAACATTTGCATTACCTGAATTTTGAGTAGTAAAGTTAATAATTAACTCACCTGCAGTTGGATTTGGATAAACGACTAATCCCAAAGTTGTAGCTTCTAAGCCTTCACCATAAATAGGTGCATCTGCTTCTTCCAAAACAACTAAGATAGAAACGCTGTTTTTGTTTTCACAAACATCCATAGCTACCCAAGAGTGACCAATACGTCCGTCTGCATATTCAAAAACAGAAACATCAGAAAGTGTTGTAGCAGAACATTCGTCCCAAGCAATTACTTCTGGAGCTGTCCATGCTGCATACTCTGCTGCTGTCATCGTCAATTGTTGGTTAACAATATTGAAAACTGGAGCAGTTACGTCTGTTGTTGTAATTTTCTGTTGTGTCGTAGCAGTATTTCCACATGCATCGATAGCAGTCCAAACACGTGTTGTTTCGCTATTACCATCACAACCCAAAGAAACTTTGTTATCGACTGAGCTTACTTCATAACCCGCTTCACAGTTGCTCAATACAACAGCGACATCAAAAGTAGTATTGTCACCACAAATTGCAGATTTGTTAGCAACCATTGGCTCAAATGTCAAAGACGGTGGCGCTGGAGCAGCTAATACCGTAATCGTCTGAGATTGAACAGAAACATTACCACAAGCATCAGATGCTGTCCATGTTTTTGTAGTTGTATACCCATTTGGACAAGAACCAGTTGAAGTTACTGCATCAGAAATTGTCAATGCTGTACAGTTATCAATGATAGTTGGCGTACCAAATTCTACTGTTTCACCACACTGGATAGTTTGGTCACCAGGCACAAAAGTAAATGTAGGTGCTTCAGTATCAGGCCATACAGTCAATGTCTGAGATGCTGTAGAAGCATTACCACATTCATCCGTTGCAGTCCATGTACGTGTGATATTGAAATCTGCATCACAAATGTAAGGAGCTAACTCATCAGAGAAAGTCAAAGTATAATCACCACAAGCATCACCAACAGAAGGCTCACCAAATCCCTCAGGATAAGCATCACAACCCACATCTCCACTCTCAGGTACTACAAAGAAAACAGGTGGTGTCGTATCTGTCACTGTAATTGTTTGAATAACAGTTTCGTTATTTCCACAGTTATCACTTACTTCGTAAGTTCTTGTCAAAGTAAAAGAACCAGAACAACCATTCGATACTACATTTTCAGACCAGATAAAATTAATTAATCCATCAGGACAAGTAGTCGTTGCTTGAATACCTTCAGCAGGAATAGCCGCCGAACAATCTAAGTTAAAGTTAGTCGGAGGTGTTACCGTAAGTGTTGGAGGTACTGGCTCAGCTAAAACAGTAATTGTTTGAGATACTGAGATTGAATTTCCACAACCGTCAACATAAGTCCAAGTCTTAGTCGTTGAGTATGCTGCTGGACATGCACCCGTAGATGTAATATCCATTGTCATTGTAACACCTGTACAGTTATCAGAAACAACTGGCTCTCCAAATACTGGAACTTCAGGACAAGTAATTGTAAAATCACCAGGTACGAAAGAAACCGAAGGAGCTTCTGTATCTGGCCAGATTGTCAATGTTTGAGAAGCAGTTGCCGTATTACCACATTCATCTGTTGCTGTCCATGTACGCGTAATATTAAAATCCGCATCACAAATAGCAGGGTCACTGCTATCTACAGAAGTAATTGTTACAGAACCACATGCGTCTGAAGCTTCTGGAGTACCAAAATCATCAGCCGATGTATCACATCCAACATCTGCTCCAGCTGGAACAAAAGTGAATACTGGCGCCGTATTATCTTCAACTACAATAGTCTGTGTTACTGTTTCTGAGTTACCACATTCGTCACTTACTACATAAGTACGTACAATCGTGAAAGAACCAGGACACCCCATTGGCGTCACTACTTCACTATCATCTACATTCACAACACCACCTGGACAAGTCGTTGTTGCATCAACACCAACAGCTGGTACAGTTTCTTCACAAGACAAGTTAAAATCTGTCGGAGGCGTAACTGTTAATACAGGAACTACAGTAGCTGGAGTTACAGATACAGAAGCACCCGTTACGTCTAAATCAGCACATATAGTACCACCACCAGCTTGTGTTAGTCCGAAAACATCACCACCAGTTGTTGAACCAGGAACGACAATACTCAAGTCTAAAGTTGCTGGGTCATAAACCAAACAGTGAATTGTATAATCACCTGCCTCTGTTACTGTAAATGAAGGCGCAGCTGCATTTACTTGTTGGATGACTAAATCAGCTCCTTGTGTAAGCACATAAATAGTAGTGTAACCTGCTGGGACAACACCTCCTGATGCTGTTCCTGAAATTACAGCAGAACCACTTTGTGATAATTCTACTGGAGAAGCATCAGCAGTCATAGTACAAGCTGCAACTTCACAACTACAATCTCCTGTCACTGTCAATACAGCCGTCCAAGTACGTGAATTACCACAAGCGTCAGTAAATACCCAAGTGATAGTTTGCTGACCATTGTCATCAAAACCATCTTCAGAGTAAGAGCTAGTAGTTGTAATTGGGTGACTCAAGTCTGTAACTGGTCCCCAGTAAGCAGCATAAGAAGCAATCGTTGCATCAAAGTTTGCATCATCACAAGCAATTGTTAAATCATAAGGCTTTACACATGTCGGAGGCGTATCGTCCGTAAGAGTTGCCGTTCTAGTGTAATTAATAACATTATCACATGCATCTGTATATGTAAATGTTACTGCCACAGAGCCCGCGTAAAAACCACAAGTTGGTTCGTAGTCTTGAATGTCAAAATTGTTTGACCAAACCGCAGGACCACAACCGTCTGCTGGCGTAATGTCAGCATTACCGTTGTTTTCTATCCAATCGTTTAATTGAGTAAAACCAGACCCATAGGTCTCATAAGATAAATTTTCTGGAGTAGAGGCCACAGTCGGAGATTGCGCAAAGGCAAAACCAAATGTGCATGCTACAAGAAGTAACATTAATGAAAGACCTTTGGTCTTAAAACCAAATGTGTAATTGTTGGACATAAGCTTTTTCTTTTCTGTTAAAGTGTAGATTTCCCCAAAACAATTGTAAGCGTTGTTCATTTTGAAGATTATTTTTGTTAATAGAAGTGCTAATCTTTTATAGATTGCTACATGGATTATCAGGATATCTCTATGTCGTTAATTACATAAAAATAAATCCGTCTTTTGTGTATTTCATCCAATTTTTGGGAAGTGTATTGTATAGCTTAGTAACGATAAATATGCTATAATTTTCTCTAAAAAAAATAAAAAATCATTGTATAACTATATTACGAATATCCGTAACTGTAGTTACAAAACTGTTTTTTGTTGATTAAATGAAAAACGATAAGCACTCTAATTCAATCTAATGAATATTTATTACTTAAAAAATCTGCGATTACAAATGATAACTATACAGATAAAGAGAGCGTGTAGTCTACTACGCAAAAATACACAAATAAAAATATAGAATAATACCATTATTCGTAAATACCTGACTTCAGGTATATTTACAGATAAAAACTAAACCGATATTATATTTTGTAATCAATACAATGTTTTGGGAAAATACCTCCTCGAGGGTTAAGAAGGTCTAAGACAAGAGCAAAAAAGAATGTAACGTGTTGTAAAAGGTAACAAATTCAGATTAACTACAGGACAAATATAGATATTTTAGAGTGATAAATAAAACAAAAAAATAGATTTTAATTTTACTCATAAGACCAATTTATTATAAGAAAGAGGTTTAAAGAAATACAAATCACAGAGACAAATATGTGTCTCTGACCAACTGAGCTCTTGTCAAAAAGACAAATTATAATTTTTAGTAATATAAAATCGGTCTGATATCAAAAAAAATAGCCAATAAGTTATACAAGTCTATCATTTTTCATACATTTGCCGCGAATAAAAAAAGGTCTAAAACAAAAAAATCAAACAGTTGAAAAGGTCAACTGCTTGTTTCGGAGTAAATTAAAAGTCAAACAAAGGTGCGACAATTCCGAAAAATGTGACTTCAAACATCGCAATTAACTGACAATCAAAGCATTGGACTTCTAATTTTAATTTATAATTAGAATCTCATGCTCCTATTGCCTTTCCTTCAACTATTTCAAAAATAGCTGAGTCAAAACCAATTCACGTACATTCCGTACAATAATTGTGTCTTTTCTTTTTTATTCACGGATTTATTTTTTAGACGTTTAATATACTAGACGTTAGACTTTAGATTTCCTTAAGTGGCTTTTTTCATGTCTCTCTTATGTTATTTAAAATTCTAATTGTCTCTTTTCTCATTCATTTTTTGAGGAAAAGTATCTGTTGAAACTATCAACTCATATTTTTTCCCAAAATATTGAATGCCTTTGTATGAAGGTCAAAAGAATTTAGAGAACATAACTATCTCCGCAAACTGCGATGTTTGATACAATATCAAACTTTGGAAGTCCAAAATGGACTGCCATTTTAAAACTATTAATTAGAGTATGGGTAAGCAAATTCCAATTACTCAGTCCTTCAATTTACCTGATGGACAGGAAGTAATCATCGAGACGGGCAAATTAGCCACACAAGCAGACGGTTCTGTTGTCGTACGTATTGGCGACACAATGATTTTCGCTTCTATCGTTTCGGCAACTAAGCCAAAACCAGGACAATCTTTCTTCCCACTTTCTGTGGATTACCAAGAAAAATTTGCGGCTGTAGGTCGTATCCCTGGTAACTTTTTCCGTCGTGAGACACGTTTGAACGATTACGAAGTATTGATTAGCCGTTTGGTTGACCGTGCACTTCGTCCTTTGTTTCCAAGTGGTTACATGCACGAAACACAAGTTATCCTTAACTTAATCTCTGGTGATGCTGAAACATTGCCAGATGCATACGCTTGTTTGGCGGCATCAGCAGCATTAGCAGTTTCTCCTATCTTGGTGGATGCTATGGTTTCTGAGGCACGTGTAGCACGTATCAACGGTAAATTTTACATCAACCCTGCTAAGTCTGACTTAGAAATGGCTGATTTGAACATCATCTTAGCTGCCACTGACAAAGACGTCATGATGGTAGAAGGTGACATGGACGAATGTCAAGAAGCTGAATTAATCGAAGCAATCAAATTCGGTCACGAAGCTATCAAGACTCAAATCCAAGCATTACGCGAATTAGCAGAGAAAGTAGGTGACTACGCAACTGTGAAACGTGAATGGAGTGCTCCTGAAATCGATGAAGATTTATATGCTGAAGTTGAGAAGCACTCAAAAGAGGCTATCTTAGTTGTAGCACGTGGCAAGCACGATAAAGTCGGTCGTAAGAAAGGCTTAAAAGCAGCAAAAGAAGCATTGAAAGAAGCTCTTTTAGCTGCTCACGATGAAGAGTGGATGTCAGAAAACGCTGATAACATCAGTTCTTACTTTGACAAAATCAAGAAGAAAACTATCCGTGAGATGATGCTCAAAGAGCAAACTCGTTTGGACGGTCGTGACTTTGATAAAGTACGTCCAATTTGGACAGAGGTAGATTACTTACCTTCTGCGCACGGTTCTGCGATTTTCAATCGTGGAGAAACTCAAGCATTGACTTCTTTAACTTTGGGTACAAAGTTGGACAAGCAAATGGTTGACAATGCCTTAGGAAAATATACAGAGTCTTTCATTTTGCACTATAACTTCCCTGCTTACTCAGTAGGTGAAATCAAAATGATGCGTGGTCCTGGACGTCGTGAAGTTGGTCACGCCAACTTGGCTGCACGTTCTTTGAAAAAAGTATTGCCAGACGACCAAGCGTACACTATTCGTTTAGTTGCTGACATTATGGAGTCAAACGGTTCGTCTTCTATGGCGACAGTTTGTTCAGGCTGTATGGCACTGATGGACGGTGGTATCAAGGTAAAAAATACAATTGCGGGTATCGCAATGGGTATGATTGCTGAAGGCGATGAATTTGCTATCTTGACAGACATCCTCGGTGACGAAGATGCTTTGGGAGATATGGATTTCAAAGTAACAGGTACTAAAGACGGTATCACTGCTTGTCAAATGGATATCAAAATCGACGGTCTTCCTTACGAAAACCTCGAGAAAGCACTAGCTCAAGCACGCGAAGGACGTCTACACATCATCGATGAGATGGAGAAAACGATGGCTGAACCACGTGAAGATTACAAACCACACGCACCGCGTATCGTGGAAGTAATCATCGACAAGTCGTACATCGGTGCGATTATCGGACCTGGTGGTAAAATCATCCAAGAGATGCAAGAAGTTACTGGAGCGACTATCAACATCGAAGAGAAAGATGGTAAAGGTCACATCAGTATCGCATCTTCTAACAAAGAAAGCATTGATGCTGCATTAGCACGTATCAATGATATCACATTCACACCAAGTGTAGGTGAAGAGTATGATGCAGTTGTGAAAACAATCATGCCATACGGTGTATTTGTTGATTTCAAAGGAAAGTCGGGCTTATTGCACGTTTCAGAAATCAGCTACACACGCATCGAGAATGTGGAAGAAGTATTCCAAGAAGGCGACATGGTACGCGTGAAGTTAGTCGAAATTGACGAGCGTAGCGGTAAAATGCGTCTATCTCGTAAGGCTCTTTTGGAGAAACCAGAAGGCTATGTAGAACCACCAGCTCGTGAACGCCGTGAAGGCGGCGGAGGTCGTGGTGGTGACCGTCGCGGTGGCGGAGGTGGCCGTGGAGGCGACCGTCGTGGTGGCGGTGGTTATGGTGGAGGTCGTCGTTAATTTGACGGTTTCGTATGATATTAAAAGGGTCGCTCTGCTTTTGTGGGGTGGCTCTTTTTGTTTTATTTTGTAGTTATTCACTCAATAATCGTTATCTTGTGATTTCAAGTTAGTACAATATACTTCAATTAAAGTATATGCCCAGAATCATTTCGTTATAAAATATAATAACCTTACATCAGAAAATGAGTGAACAAAAATCTAAAGATATAAATATTGAAGAGGAAATTATCATCACAATTAAAAGAGGTAGGATGATTAAATGGAGTATTGGTTTAATTCTTACATTCTTAAGTTTAATATCTTTTATTTCATGGATAAAACCCCAAATAGAAGAAATAGCAGCCTTACCTCAGATAGTTAAAAGGCAAAAGCAATGACTTTATTGCAAATTCATTCAAAATCGCCTATGAGTATTGTGTTTATTGAAGGCAATAATCTTTTCGAAAAAAACATTAGCCTAACCACTCGTAACTTGTTAAAAATCAACATCTTA
>CALDUB010000007.1 GCA_937923465.1 uncultured Saprospiraceae bacterium | reverse complement strand
TGACGGAGATTGTACAAACGGCATAGAAACATGGGACGGCTGCGATTGTATAGCAGGGACGCCACCAACTCCATGTGTAGATGACGGCGACTGTACAAACGGCTTTGAAGTATGGAATTTAACTACCTGCGAATGCGACATTACCGCATCAGTCGATGGTTGTACAAATCCAACAGCTATAAACTATAATCCCGCAGCAACTTGTGACGACGGAACCTGTGAATTTGAATGTCCTGACCCTGGTACATGTGATGACGGACTTTGTGCAAACGGAATAGAAACTTGGGATTTTAATATCTGTGAATGTGTAGCAGGTACACCTCCTGTTCAATGTACAGACGACGGAAACTGTACGAATGGTACGGAAATATGGGATGAAAATACTTGTGAATGTTTACAAATAGATATTCCTAACCCAACTACTTGTATTGATGATGGGGATTGCACAAATGGCATAGAAACATACAACACCAATACCTGTCAATGCGAGGCATTACCTACTGATTGTGCCAATGCGCCAACTACGGCATTCTCTTGTGATGACGGTGATGAATGTACTATAAATGATGTCGAAATGATTTCTGATTGTGACGGAACAGTTTGTATTCCTTGTATAGGAGAACCGATTGATGATAGTAGTCTTTTTGCAGAAAACGATGCGTACGAAGTTATTTTTGGACAAGATTTAATAGAAGATGTAACTGCAAATGATGAAAGTAGTGAGTTTGATAACTTAACAGTTCAAGTCCTTACTTCACCGCAAAACGGTACGCTAAACTTGAATATGGATGGCACATTCACTTACGAGACAACCAATCTAATGGCGACAACGGATGAATTTTCTTACGAAATCTGTGTAGAGGATTGCCCAGAAATCTGTGCAACAGCAACAGTTACTCTCAATATTACTATTGATGAACTCATCATTCCTGATGCTATCAGTCCAAATGGTGACGGCTTAAACGAAACTTGGATTATCCCAGGATTATTAGAGCGAGAGACACGTAAAATGATAATTGTTAACCGTTGGGGGAGCGTATTATTTAGTCGAGAGTCGTATGAAAATGACTGGAATGGCGACAATAAAGACGGTAAGCCTTTGCCTGAAGGGACTTATTATTATTACCTCGAAATGGGAGCAGACTATGGTACGCGTGAAGGTCCAATTACCATTGTGAGATAGGGAATTGGAATTTAAGCACAATGCTCTAAATAAAAACGGGTAATTGTGGAGTTCAAGAATTTTCAAAAAAAATGAAATGAAGATTTATCAAAAAATAGCTGCTCTCTTTTTATGCATGATGATTGGATTCTTTCAACAGGATTTACAAGCGCAGCAACTTCCGTTTTATACTCAAAATCAGGATACCAACGCGCCGTCATTTATTAATGGAGACTATTTCAAATATGATTTGCCGACTCAAGCAGGCATTCGCTACCGCTACCAATGGACACAAGTAGAAGGCGCACCGCGTACTTTGAACGCGCATTTCTCGCATTGGAATGAGGATTATAATTTATCTCTCGGCGGTAATCTGATTAGCGACCAAACAGGACCGACAAGCTTTACGGGTATCTACGGAAAAGCTGCTTATGGTATTCAAGTCAGTCGAGGTGTATTGATTGCCGTCGGAATGACAGGAGGATTGGTGCAGTACCGCATCAACGGAGAAGAATTACACTTCTTGGAACCGGGGGAGGAGAAAAATGGGAGTTTGACTAAATTATTCCCCGATTTTGGCGCAGGAGCAACGGTTTACATTGATGAAAAATACTATTTCGGAATAACGATACCGCAAGTTTTTGGATTAAACCTTGACTTTCGTGATGAACAAAATAGCGTAAATACAGAACGTGTACGCCACTACTACGCTAACGCTGGTGCATTCATTCCCCTTTATGAAGGCTCATTTTTAGAGCCGAATGTAGAAGTGCGTTATGTAGAAAATACACCGCTATTGATTGCCGCTGGAATACGTTATATCTATAAAGAAAACTTTTGGGTGGGCGTCAATGGTACTTCCTCAAGAGCAGCAGGAGTTGATGCAGGTGTGATGTGGGGCAGTGGTGATAATCTCTTTAAATTAGGATATGCTTTGACAAATTATTTTCAGCAATACGGACCAAATTTTGGTTCGACACAAGAAATTGGAATTTCGGTTTCTTGGTAAAAAGAAGTTTACAGGAATAGAAGTGTTCCTATTAAATTATAATAAAATGTTCGTGCTTTTCATTTAACGGTTCTGCAAGTATTTGTAGTTCTAATTTTTACGATTGCTTTAATTTCTAAACTAAAATTCTCTAAACAATGAACAAATTTTTACTAACTTTTACCCTATTAATGGGGATATTTTTTCAAATGACAGCTCAGACAACAACTGCAACTTTCGGGGCAGGTACAAGTTCATCGGCTTCGAGAGGACCTATGCAAGTGTCAGGAGGAACATCCACAACAACAGTAACTGCATTTAATCAGGTTTATACTGCAGCAGAATTATCTGCGGCAGGACTGACCGCTGCTAATATTATTACAGAGTTACAATGGGACTTAAACTCTACTAACGTAATACAAGGTGCAGGGAATGCTACCTTTACAATTTACATGAAAAACTCTAGTGCAACCTCTGCAACTGCGGATACTTGGGGCAATACAATTGCTGGTTCTACAGTAGTATTAGATAGAGTTTTTAATACAACCGATAATTTTCCGGGAGCAAAAGGTTATATGTCTTTCCCTTTAACAACTCCTTTTGATTATACAGGAGGCGCACTTGAAATTGCTGTTCTTTGGGATATGTCAGGCATTACAGCAGATCCAGCAGGAGGTACACAAGCATTTAATAATCCTGATGGGTCTTCAGATCCTGGAACCATTAAATGGCGTTGGAGCGCAACAACAGGAACAAATTTAGTATCTAAGAAAACAAGTAGTAGTAGCATTTCTTCTGGGTCAAGCTTATCACTTGCAAATGAAGAGCGCGCAAATATAAATATTCTCTATACTGGTGGTCCACAAACTGCGACTTTTGGGACAGGTACAAGTTCCTCTGCTTCAAGAGGACCTATGCAAGTATCAGGAGGAACATCCACAACAGTCGTAACTGCATTTAATCAGGTTTATACTGCTTCGGAACTAGCTGCTAACGGAGTAGCTTCAGGTAATACAATTACAGAGCTGCTTTGGGACTTAAACACTATTAACGTAATACAAGGTGCAGGGGATGCTACTTTTACCATTTACATGAAAAACTCTAGTGCAACCGTTGCAACTGCAGACACTTGGGGTAATACTATTGCTGGTTCTACTATGGTATTAGACAGAGTTTTTAATACAACCAATAATTTCCCAGGAGTAAAAGGTTATATGGCCTTCCCTTTAACTACCCCTTTTGCCTATACCGGAGGCGCACTTGAAATCGCTGTACTTTGGGATATGTCAGGTATTACAGCAGATCCAGCAGGAGGTACACAAGCATTTAATAATCCAGAAGGATCTGGAGATGCAGGAACTATTAAATGGCGTTATAGCACAACAACAGGATTCGCCGCATCAGTTAATTTAGTGACAAAGAAAACGAGTAGTAGTACCATTACTTCTGGATCAAGTTTAGCACTTGCAAATCAAGAGCGTGCGAACATGCAAATTGTTCATGAAGCAATTCTCCCTGTAGAATTAACTTACTTCCAAGGAAAAGTACAAAACAAAACAAACGCTCTATCTTGGCAAACCCAAACAGAAGAAAACAACGACTACTTCGAAGTACAACACAGTACCAACGGAAGAGAGTTCTCTACCCTAGACAAAGTAGCAGGTAACGGAACGACATCAGACGTACAAAACTACAATTACACTCACAAGAATGTAACAAGTAGCGACAACTACTACCGCTTAAAGCAAGTAGATTTTGACGGCGAGTTTGAATACTCTGATATCATCTATCTTCAAAATGATACACGCGATACACCTGTAGCGATTTATCCAAATCCTGCACGTGAACTTATAACTTACGAAGGTACTGCGGCAACTTTAACTTTCTTTGACATTCAAGGAAGAAGAGTGATGCAGCAAACGGCGATAAACACAGGAACGGCTATCGACATTAGCACTTTACGCTCAGGTGTTTATACCATTGAAATCTTGACAAATAGTGGCGAAAGAACGTTTGAAAAACTTATCAAAGAATAAGTCAGACAGACGACGAGGGTTTCACTTCTATAGAAGTGAAACCCCCATTTTTAAAAGTGAAATGCTCACTTTAAGTAAAAAACACATTAAATTAAAAAATATATAAATATAAATAATAAACACTCTGGGTTACTCCTATGTACTGTTATTTTTCCATATATTTACAATCCAAATACCGGTTTTAATTGCACTAATTTTTAAAACTTAAATTTTTAAACAATGAAAAAACTTTCATTACTCTTTACTTTTTTAATTGCAATTTTGCTGAGTTTTAATGGTGACATTAGCGCACAAGAAGTAACCTCTGCTGCACTTGGAGCAGGTACATCTTCATCAGCTACACGAGGACCTTTTCAGCGTTCAGATGATGGCTCTAGTTCTGTTTATTCACGAGCGAATCTTGTTTATACAGCAGCTGAACTAACCAGTATTGGGATTACTGACGGAGCAATAATATCACAAATAAATTGGGACCTGGGTTCTACAAATGTGATTACAGCAACGGGAGATGCTACGGTAACTGTTTACATGAAAAACTCTTCTGTTACCGAAGCAACACTTGGGCAATGGGCTGATTTGGTAAGCGGTGCTCCCCAAGTCGGTACTTACACATTTAATTTAGCGAACAACTTTCCAGGAGTAAAAGGCTTTCTGGACTTTCCATTATCGACAGATTTCGCTTATACAGGAGAGACAATAGAAATTTTAGTAGAATGGAATTGTTCTAATTTAATTCCTGCTGATCCATCTGCACCCAATCAACTTTTTAGCGGTGATGGCTCACTCAACTGGCGTTGGGACAATACGGCACACAACTCATTGGTTTATCGTGCAGGAAGTAGCTCCGCCCCTTCAGGTCTTACTAGTAGTAATAACCTAAAATCGCAACGTGTTAACACTCAATTTGTTACCATTCCCGCAGCTGGTTCGATGCAAAGTGGTTGTGTAGGAGCAGGTACATCTTCATCAGCTACACGAGGTCCTTTTCAGCGTTCAGATGATGGTTCTAGTTCTGTTTATTCACGAGCGAATCTTGTTTATACAGAGGCTGAATTAGCAAATATGGGCATTGTAAGTGGGGCGATATTAACAGATGTGAGTTGGGATTTAGGTTCTACAAATGTGATTACCGCATCAGGAGATGCTACTTTAGATGTTTACATGAAGAACTCTTCCGTTACTGATGCAACACTTGGGGAATGGGCTGATTTTGTAAGTGGTGCTACCCAAGTAGGTACTTACACATTTAATTTAGCGAATAATTTTCCTGGTGTAAAGGGTTTTGTTGATTTTCCATTATCAACAGGTTTTGTTTATATGGGAGGTACAATAGAAGTTTTGGTAGAATGGAATTGCTCTAATTTAATTCCTGCTGATCCATCTGCACCCAATCAACTTTTTAGCGGTGATGGCTCACTCAACTGGCGTTGGGACAATACGGCACACAACTCATTGGTTTATCGTGCAGGAAGTAGCTCCGCGCCTTCAAGTCTTACTAGTAGTAATAATCTAAAATCGCAGCGCGCAAACACTTGTTTTGGATATACAATAGCTTCTATTGTTCCTCCTTCTCTTCCTTTTACTTTTAGTGACGCAGGTGTTGATTACGAGTTAGCACCATTTGGTAATAATATGAGTGCTGAAATAGCAGTAGACCCTGCAGACCCTACTAATATGGTCTTATCTGCAACGAAAACCGAGGGCGCAGACTGTTGGGCTGGAGTTACAATAGGAGGCTCATGTTTGGAGACTCCAATCGTATTTGCATCTAATAATCTAGAAATCAGTGTGGATGTATATTCTCCTATAGCAGGTTCTCCTATCTTACTTAAGGTTGAGGAATGTGGTAATCCAGCAGTTTCTGCCGAAGTTATTGTAAATACAACAGTCGCAGGTGCATGGGAAACACTTACATTTGATTTTTCAAGTGCTTGTCCAGCTCTTCCTAATTTGGATTTTGATTATGGTTTAATTAGTGTATTCCCACAATTTGTCTGTACGCCTGATGCTTGTGGCAATACTAACCCAGATGCTGGTTTTCCTGCTTCTGACATGCCTTACTACTTTGATAATATCGTGATGCCAACAGTTGCTCCTCCTGTAGCGGGTGATGTTACTTTTTGTGTTGATATGACTTGTGTAGAAGATATAACGACTCCTTCTATTTTTGGAAATTTTAATTTTTGGGATCCAGATGCAAATCTTATAGCTGACCCAGATGGTGACGGAATTTACTGTGCTACAATCAATTTGGCACCAGGTTTTCACGAGTACAAATTTCGTAGTGGACCAGGGGAAGAAGAATTTGAGGCAGGCGCATCTTGTACTATAACTACAGGTGCTTTTACTAATCGTATTATCGCTGTAGACGGTGATGACACTGTTACTTTTGGCTGGCAAAGCTGTGATGCAGAATGTTTTCTTTTTCCTGCGCCAATGGAAGCTGCACCAACACCAACTGGTCCTGCTGAAAACGTAATTTCTCTATTCAGTAATATTTATACTGACGTGCCTGTTGACACATGGAGAACTGTTTGGTCTCAAGCAGACTTTGAAGATGTATTAATCGAAGGTGATGAAACTAAATTTTATAGCAATTTAAATTTCGTTGGTATTGAAACAACAGGAGCTAACTCTCTTGATGTCACTGAAATGAATACTTTCCATGTGGATATCTGGACTGCAAATATGTCAGAGGTTCGTATTAAGTTAGTCGATTTTGGAGCAGATAATAATTTTCAAGGCGGTGATGACTCAGAACATGAAATAACGATTAGCAATCCAAACTTAGAAGAATGGATTTCACTTGACATTCCATTAAGTGAATTTACAAATCTAACTGGATTAGCAAATATTTCTCAATTAATCTTCTCTGGTAATCCATCTGGTGCAGGAAGATTATTTGTTGACAATGTATACTTCCGTTACATTGCACCACCAGCATTGGAGTGTCGTCAACCTACGAGTACTACTAATACACCAGGTTTATGTGGAGCAGATGATGTCATTCTTTTACCACCATTTATACTTGACCCAGACGAGGTTGGAGATTTTACTATAGAGGATAACGCACTAGCTTTCTATCCAATAGGTACGACTATCGTTACTTACACATTGACGAATGCTGACGGCAGCACATCTGTTTGTGAAAAAGAAGTAATTATTGCAGATAACGAAGTACCTGTAGTTGGTCCTTGTGAAACGATTATCGCATTTATTGACCCAGCTACTTGTATGGCAACAGTTAATGTTGATTTTAGTATCACAGACAATTGTGGTGTTGCATCAATAGCAGGATTGGGTACTTTCACTATGGCAACAGGCTTATATGACCACCCAGTTACAGCAACGGATGTTAACGGCAATGTAACAGTACATGATGTAACTATTGAAATACATGACTCTTATGGACCTGAGTTTGATAACTGTCCAACAGAACAAGTTGTATTAACTGATGCTACTTATCCTGCGTCTATGATGCCTACGGCATCTGATAATTGTGGTATGGACGGTATGACTAATAATATCCCTGAAGGCGGTTTGCCAGCAGGTGAAAGCACTGTTGTATTTACGGCAGAAGATGCTTACGGAAATACTGCAGATTGTGAAGTTAGTGTATTGGTTAGTGCAGGTGAGATTATCTCTCTACACCCAGCAAGTGACATTGGTGCTACTTTAGCAGAGAATGAAAATTCTCAAATCGTAACTTGGAATCCACTAAACGCAACGACGGAATGTTCTTACTGTGAGGAGACGAGTTTAGAAGGTTTCACTTTTGTAGGTAACTACTGGGGACACCAGTACTTCTTAGCAAATGAAGTTTCTTTGACACGTCAAGATGCTCAGTTAATGGCAGAAGGTTATGATGCTCACTTAGCAGTTATCTCTACTTTAGGCGAGAATAACTACTTAAAGGAAGCATTAAGTAATGAAGTACGTACAGCATGGATTGGCTTAATGCCACAAAATATAAATGACACTTGGTCTTTTGTATGGGATAATGACGAAGCAAATATCTTTAATGCTTTAGATTTAGACATGAGTGCAGTAACTGAGAATACACGCATTGTTTTGTCTCAAGACGGCGATTGGGTAGCGGCAACAGATGCAGAAGAGAAATACTTCTTAATCGAGCGTCCATGTGTAGACTTTACACAAGTTGGACCTTATGCACCAAGTACATCTCAATTGTTACGTTCAGGTGATGCATGGCCAGAAGGCGAGTACGAAGTAACTTACGCAGCAGTTGATATGTGCGGAAACGAGTCTCAATTGTCTTTCGATGTAAACGTTCAACCAGAAGTTTCTGAATTCTGTACAACAGCAGGAACAGATAACAGTGTTTGGATTGAAGGTGTTACTTTCCACGATTTGACAAACACATCTGCAAGTAACGAAGGTTATGCAAATTTCGCAGAAACAGTAACGACAATGAATATCGGTGACGGTGTTGTCTTATTAGACTTAAATGCTGGTGGTAACACAACTGACGAAGTACTATACTGGAGAGTATGGTTGGACAGAAACAATGACGGTGATTTCTTTGATGCAGGTGAAGTTTTGTTTGAGCAAAGCACAGAAAATGCGCACTTACAAGCAAACATTACTTTAGCAGAAGAAGCCGTAACTGAAGCACGTTTACGTGTTGCTGTTGCACGTCACGCATTCCCTGCACCATGTGGTAATCCTTACGTTGGTGAAGTGGAAGATTATACAGTAACATTGACTCTTCCTACAGTCATCGATGTTGAAAAAGAACCACAAGTTCACATCTTCCCTAATCCAGCAGATACTTATGTAAATGTTGATTTAAGCGATTTTGCAGGCGAAGAAGTTATTATTCGTGTCATTAACAATCTTGGAAAATCTGTTTCTTTTACAAAAGAAATCGTTGCCATCAATGGTAATGTAAGATTAGACTTGAAAGGAATGACAGGAGGAATGTATAACATTTCAGTTAGTACAAACAAACGCCAGTTTACTAAGCGTTTAGTTGTTTCTAACGTGAGACGTATGACTACAGCAAGATAATCAAAGAATAAAATTGATTAGTAAGAGGTGCGCCCGAAGGAGCGCACCTCTTTATTTATAACATTAAAGTAGATAAAGAAGTAGTTTTCAATACTATGTAAAAAGACATAGCTGCCATTCATCGCCTCTGGAAAAAAGAAAATCATTAATCTAAGTTTTTATGCGTATCAAAACACTACTGTGTACATTCTTATTCTTGTTTGTAAGCACCTTAGCTCATGCTCAGATTGTCACTAGCCAAACTGAACTGAATACTGCGATTACTACAGCTACAGCTGGAACAACAATTACCTTAGCAAATGGTACTTGGAATGATATATTTATAGATATTAATAAAAATGGGACTGCTGCGGCACCCATTACTATCACTGCGGAAAACCCAGGAGCGGTACTCATGACTGGTAATTCAAGAGTCTATATGGAAGGCTCTTATCTAACAATTTCGGGATTAGTTTTTCAAAATCCTGCAAATTTAATTCTCAATAGCAGTAATACGAGAATTGAGCCTGTTATTGAATTAAAAGAATGCGATAACTGTAAGATTATCAATAACAAAATTGATACTTATAATGGTACAGAAGCACAAAAAACACTCATCTTTAAGTGGATACTTGCAGATGGTCAATACAATGAAATTGCCAACAATTCCTTTATCGGAAAATACGGATTAGGCAGTATCATCAATGACAACAGAAACGCGACAGAACCTGATTATCTACACATTCATCACAATTATTTCGCAGATAGAACACCTATCAATGAAGTAAATGAAGACAATGACCAAGATGCTATCAGAATGGGAAATAGTAGTACATCTTTGGATGATTCTTTTTCGGAGGTCTATGATAATTACTTTTATAATTTTGTAGGCGAGATAGAAATCATTTCAAATAAATCTGGACAAAACAAATACTACAACAATACTTTTAGAGATTATTCAGGAACCTTAACACTGCGACACGGTAACAACTGCGAGGTTTATGGCAACTATTTTTTTGCTGAAAATCGCATTTCTAGCGGGGGCGTTCGCGTAATAGGAGAGGGGCATAAAGTTTATAATAATTACATTGAAGGCGTAAATTCTACCAAACCAGATGGCTCTACATCTGATGCAACTGGAGGAATTAATGTAACTAATGGTCGTACTAATTCTGAATTAAACGGCTATTATCAAGTCAAAAATACTCAAATCATCAACAATACTTTTGTCAATTGTGATTACGGATTGAGAATCGGCACAACAGTAAGTAATGACTTAACTGAAGAACCAGAAAATTTAACCGTCGCCAATAATATCATGTACAATACAAGTGTCAATGCTTATGAAATTGATACGGCACCTTCTGGAAGTTCTATATCCGAAGGAAATCTTACAAACTTATCCAATAGTGATATGGCAGACGACGGAGATTTCCACAGATTGACAAGTGGCAGTACTCCAATTGATGCGGGCATCGGAACTTATTCTTTTCTTACACAAGATGTTTTAGCAGGAAATAGAGACGCAAATTTTGATGCTGGTGCAGAAGAATTTGGTGGAAACGGAACAAATTTACCTTATGATGCATCAGACGTAGGTGTGAACATAGGCTTTGTTGCTAACTTAAGTCAGACATCAAATACAGTCACATGGATTGGAGATACAGGTGATTGGACTGACGCTACAAAATGGGATACTGGTGTAGTCCCGACTGTCGGTGATGAAGCTGTAATCAATACAAATACTGCTATCGTTAGCTTTACAGAAACTTCTACCATTGGACGACTCGATGTACGCAATAGTGCTCAGTTAACAATAGAAACTGGTGCTGTATTAACTGTTACCAGCACCGCAACTCGTGCCCTCGAAACCTCTCCAAGTGGAGAAATAATCAATAATGGTACGATAAATATCTCTAATACTAATACATCTACAGATGGAGGTGATGGACTTTATAATAAAGGTCCATTTGTCAACAATGGTAGTCTTGTAATTGATGGTACGAGCGCAAATGGCATTCGTTTGGCGAGTGGTACTTTTACTAATAATTCTACAGGAACGATAAGTGTAACGAATTCTGATTCACATTATATTTATGTGAATGAATCCTCGGGGCTTCCTTCTACTTTTGAAAATGACGGAACAGTTGATATTATAGTTACTACAGGTGGAGATGGCATATATGTAAATAACAGCTCTGTTTTTAATAATACGGGTACTGTGAATATATCTCTAGCAGCTGGAGCCAGTGGAGGCGACGAGGCAATTTATACCGAAAATAGTGGTATATTTAATAATAACTTAGGAGGTATTATTACGATAAATTCGAGTAAAGACCACGGAATAGCAGGAAAAAGTTTAGGAACTTTCAATAATAATGAAGGAGGAACGATTAATGTTGACGCAGTGACAAATGACCAGATTTTTTTAGATGACACAGCAATTTTCAATAATTCTGGAATCATTAATTTGACAAATGGAACAGACGTAGGATTATATGTTACAGATGCATCTGTATTTACCAATGCATCAACGGGTGATATAAATATCACTAATTCAACGAATTTTGGTATCCAAATTGACGCAAATACTAATTCTTCTCCTGCTGCTATTGATAATTCGGGCAGTATTGCAGTTACTGGTGGAAAGGATGGTTTACGTTTGCAAGAAGACGGCGTTTTTACTAATAATGCAAGTGGAATTCTAAATATTGTTTCTCCTAATGAAGACGGGATTAATATTCATGAAACTAGTGGCTCTGTGAATAATTCGGGGACAATTGATATCTCTATGGCTCCTAAAGAAGGGATAGATATGAGCGCAGGAACTTTTAATAATTTTGCTGGTGCTCTACTCAAAGCCACAGATTGTCTGCAAGATAATTTTGAGATTAACAGTACTTCTATCGTAAATAATGATGGAAATATGATACTATCTCGCCCTGGTGCTGATGCTGATGGAAGAGATGATATTGAAGTAAATAGTGGCGCTACATTTAACAATACATCCAATGCTGTTTTTGCCCCAGGAAATAGTCCAGGGGAACTCGAAGTTAGAGGTGATTTTGATTTTGGAACTTCCACTATTAATTTTGAAATTACGGGGACATTACAGACAAGTGAATTCGATATAATCGAAAGCGCTCATTCAGGAACTACAATAACAATTACTGACGCAACGGCTGTATTAGATTGGGGGACTTACATTCCTATTGTAGGTGATGAATTTAAAATAGTAGATGGGAGTGGAACTGTGAGCGGTGAATTTGAAACTATAAACACCTCTAATCCACAAATACAATATAGTGTAGATTATACTAATTCTACTGAAGTAAAAATTATAGTCACTGCCATCCTTCCTGTCGCACTAAGCTACTTCGAAGGGAAAATAGAAGATGCTGTAAGCCTTCTACGTTGGGAAACTCAATCCGAGCAAAACAACAACTATTTCGAGGTACAATATAGCATCGACGGAAGAGTGTTTTCTACTCTCGATAAAGTTACGGGTAACGGAACAACAAACGAAATACAAAACTACACGTACACGCACAAGGATATCAAAAGCAGCGATAACTACTACCGATTAAAGCAGGTAGATTTTGACGGCGCATTTGAATATTCCGATATTATTTATCTTAAATATGAGGAGGACAATACGCCAGTCATTATTTATCCAAATCCTGCAAATGAGTCATTAACTTATGAAGGAACGGCGGCGACTTTGACTTTTTATGATATTCAAGGAAGACAAGTGCTATCACAAGTTACAACTACAGAAAAAACTACTGTTGACATTTCTAATCTTAGACATGGTGTCTACACGATTGAAATAATAACAAATACGGGTCAAATAATTTTTGAAAAACTTGTTAAAGAGTAAGTTTTCAAATTTACTAAAATTCACCTCTTTAAATTAGGACACGTACTGACAAATTACTTCTAATATTCTATAAGTAAGTGACACGTGAGTACTTTCATTATTGCTTTAATTTTTAAAATAAACTTATGAAAATCAATTTACTATTCTTATTTCTATTAATGTCTAGCTTTGCCTTTGCCCAAGGTACAGGAGAAGTCATTATTACAGAAATTCACAACAGACCATTAAAGCCAAGCGATGAGCAATTGGCAGCGGCTTTACCTAACAATCCTGCAGGCGCGGATGATACACCTAACGAAGGCCACACAGAGTGGTTTGAAGTGTACAATACAACTAGCTCTGACGTAGTCATGGATGGATGGACTTTGCAGGATGCGTCAAGTTCTTCAGGACTTTCGACTATTGGTAGCTTTACTTTACCAGCAAATTCTTACGCAGTTTTTGCAGGATTTAACATCCCTGCTGCACAGGGTGGGGTAGAGTTCGATTATTTCTACGACTATAAAAGTCCAAGTTTTAACAACGAAAGTAGCTATGCAGATGCAGGTGACACCGCTTGTCCTGATGGTGTAATTATTTCGAAAGCTGATGGTACATTAGTAGACGAAGTGCTTTACGATTACGGATACGGTGAGTACATCGGCAATCCTGATTCTGGTAGTTGTATAGACAATACGGAAGCAATCGGTATCCCTGCTGCAGGCAGTTCTTCTAAGACTACTTTTATGTTAAATGTTGACCCTGCTGTAATGACTGCAGAAGGAAATGATTTAGCTGAAAACTGGTCTTTTTCTACTCTTGTTTATGATGTGGACGGTAGTCAAAAAGGTACACCAGGTATGCAAAATGACGGAATGGAGCCAGGAGACCCGCCAGTAGGAGCAGGTTCAGGAGAGGTTATCATTACAGAAATTCACAACAGACCATTAAAGCCAAGTGACGAACAATTAGCAGCAGCTTTGCCTAACAACCCAGCAGGTGCTGATGACACGCCTAATGAAGGTCACACAGAATGGTTTGAGGTATACAATACAACTAGTGCAGCAGTTGTGATGGACGGTTGGACTATTACAGATGCTTCGGGTTCGGGTTCTACTACTATTGGAGAGTTCACAATTGAAGCAAATTCTTATGCAGTTTTTGCAGGTTTCAATATTCCAGCAGCACAAGGCGGCGTTGAGTTTGATTACTTCTACGATTACAAAAGCCCAAGTTTTAACAACGAGAGTAGCTATTCAGATGCAGGTGATACGGCATGCCCTGACGGTGTAATCATCACCAAAGCGGACGGTTCACTAGTGGACGAAGTTCGTTATGATTACGGATATGGAGAATATATCGGAAACCCAGACGCTGGTAGTTGTATTGACAACGAGGCAGCAATTGGTGTTCCTCCGGCAGATGGTTCTTCTAAGACTTCTTTTATGTTAAACGTTGACCCAGCAGTAATGAATGCAGCGGCAAATGATTTAGCAGAAAACTGGGTTTACTCGACAATCGTTTATGATGAAGCAGGTAGCCAACTTGGTACTCCAGGTTTAAGAAATGACGGTATGGAACCAGATGGACCAGAAGACCCAGGTACAGGAGAAGTTATCATTACAGAAATTCACAACAGACCATTGAAGCCAAGTGAGGAGCAATTAGCAGCAGCTTTACCTAACAATCCAGCGGGTGCTGATGATACGCCAAATGAAGGTCATACAGAATGGTTTGAAGTATATAATACTACAGATGCAGCAGTTGTCATGGACGGTTGGATAATCACAGATGCTTCGGGTTCAGGTTCTTCTACTATTGGAGAATTTACGATTGAAGCGAATTCTTACGCAGTTTTTGCAGGTTTCGATATTCCAGCAGCACAGGGCGGTGTTCAGTTTGATTATTTCTACGATTACAAAACTCCAAGTTTTAACAACGAAAGTAGTTATGCTGACGCAGGTGACTCAGCTTGTCCTGACGGAGTTGTAATCACAAAAGCAGACGGTTCAATCGTTGATGCCGTGCGTTATGACTATGGCTACGGTGAGTATATTGCTAACGAAGACTCTCCTGAATGTATGAATAATGCAGCTGCAATTGGTTTACCAGCAGCAGGTAGTTCTTCTAAGGTTTCGTTCATGTTGAACGTTGACCCAGCAGTAATGAACTCTCTAGATAACAATTCACCAGCAAACTGGTCTTTCTCTACTTACGTTTATGATACAGAGGGAAGTCAAGTAGGTACACCAGGCTTGGTTAATGATTTCTCTGGTTCAACTTCAACTGAAGATGAATTTTTGGCAGCAAATGTGAATATTTTCCCTAATCCAGCTCAGACTTTTATCAATATAGTTTCGAACTTGGAAGGAGAAATCAATGCAGAATTGTTTGACCTTGTTGGAAGAAAAATAACTACTGCTTCTAGTAATAACAGAAGTATCAATGTTGCACAATTGCCTGTTGGCGTGTACTTGGTGAAGTTGACTATGGATGGTAGCAGTACCGTTAAGAAAATTACGATACAGCGTTAAAAGTGATGCATACATGAATTATTCCGAGCCTTCATTGAAAGCTCGGGATAATTCTTTTTAGTTATATCTTGTGGTTCTATTTATTGCTTCAAAACACATCTCGTATATGTCTGTCCTTCTAACTTAAAGACAAAAAAGTAGGTTCCTTCAGGAAAAAAAATCATATCCACTGGCTCCGAAATATTCAATCCGCTCTTAATTTTCCTTCCTTCATTATCGTATATATCTAGAATAGCATTTTCTTCCATTCCAATAATTGACACTATACCCGAAGTTGGATTTGGCGAAATTCTTAAATCTGCTTTATCATCTGTATCTTCAGTCTGGACAGGTAAAACAGTAAATTCTTCGACTGAAAAATCAGCAAATAAGACTTCTTCATCTCTCAAATTTTCAGAAAATTCTAAGCTCCGATAAATTCCCCACTTGGGACGAATAAAGTCTGCGTCTGTTTTCCACATTCTAGTACTGTTATTCGTATAGGTAAATAGAACTGTGTTATCAGACACTTTTTTAATTATTAGCGAGTAGACGCCTTCGCCCCAATCACCATACGTAACCCGTTCTGTTGCCTCACACCATACGCCTTTAAATGGAGTTAAATCTGTTTCAGCCCAACCAATTTGCGATAAGGTCTCTGCGTATCTCAATTGCAATTTATCAGGGCTACCCAAACGAGTAGTCAAAGTAAGCAAAGGCATACTTGCCTCACTTCCTCCAACAGCTTTGAGCTGATGAATATGCGTGAACTTAGGCGAAGACTGAAAACCTTCATCTAGCTTAAATTTCCATCTATACTCTACGTTTTCTCCCAATACACCTAGTAAATTATCCGGTGATTGGTTGTAGCTTTTTATTTCGTTTCGTTGCCTATCAAAGTTAATGCAACGGTCGTCATCAGGTGTTACATGCATATAAAATCGAAAAACATGCGCTCCTAAATCTTCATCATACACCTCATCTATATGGTCGCCGAAAGCATTATGACTGCAATCTGGAGTTTCAATCGGATTATGCCCTGGGGCTAATACCGAAGTAATTAAACTATAAGTATTACCTGGTCCGTCGGCACTCAACACAACTTGTGCCACACCAATATTGACTGACAAAATCAGCAAAAAACAACATAAATATTTATTCATTCTATTCCTATTTTTTACCCCAAAAATGGGATTGACAAAAATACCAAATTCGCTACTTAAAAGTAATATAAAGCACCCGTTTGTAATAACTCTAGGAGGAAGCTGATGCACAAAATTATCTGTATGTAAGTTGTTAGACACAATTAAGTTAAACTTTTAAACGTCCGTCTTTTACCGCTTATTTCCTCCAAAAAATACATCCGTAGAGTGACTACGGATGTTCGGCACACAGTATGCAAGGATTTTTTGAAGAAAAAAATCGAAAAATACAGGGCTTAAAAAACTCAACTTAATTGTGTCCTGCTACTTATAAAGCGAATATAACATTATGTTATATTCGCTTTGTTTTTTAGTTGCCAACTGCTTGAGATAGATATAATAAGTATGGGTTTTGGGTCAAAAATATTAAAGACAAACAACTCTTATTCAAAATGACTTAAGGATAATAAATATATTGTAAAATCTTACTTTAGGCGACATTATACGAAGATTTTTTTCCTAAAATGAAAGAAAATACCATTTCTTTGATTGGTCATCGTCACGACATCGGACACTTAGTTTAGTTAATTATGCAGCTAATTTCTTAGCGATTAAATATGAATACATTTCAATTGGAGACCTATCTCCTAATGATGTATGAATTCTCATCGTGTTATACCAACCGTCGATATAATCAAATACAATTGAATATACTTGACTCATTGATGTAAATTTGTAACGGTGTAGAGACTCCGTTTTAATTGTTTTAAAAAATGATTCTGCTACTGCATTATCCCAACAATTTCCCTTGCGAGACATACTTTGAACACATTGTTTTTCTTCTAATAATCTTCTAAATTCTGTACTCACATATTGGCTTCCTCGGTCAGAGTGAAAGATTAATCCTGGTTCTATTGGTCTACGAATTACAGCCTTATTAAAAGCCGCAATTATAGTATCAGTATTCGTCATATTATCGCTCAAATTCCACCCGACGACCATGCGGTCTGCTAAGTCGATTATAGTCGTTAAATAAACGAAGGTATCACGTACTCTAATGTATGTAATATCGCTTACCCAAACGGTGCCCAGCTCCTCTGGATTAAATGCTCGGTCAAGAATATTAGGAGCAATTAATTCATCGTGATTAGAGTCTGTAGTAATCTTGAATTTCTTCTTGATTTTAGGGCTTAAACCCAATGCTTTCATGCGACGACAGACCGTACTTTCACTTACTTCTAAGCCCTCTTTCGTTAGTTTCTTGTATATTCTTGGACTGCCATAAGTCTCCCGACTTTGAGTAAATGCTTTTTTGATTTTACTGTCCAATTCTTCCGTCTTGTTAGAGTCTTGTAACTCCTTCTTCCAGTAGTAATATCCACTCGTACTTACACCTAATACTTTGCACATTTTCTTCACAGGAAACTCCTTGTCGTGGGCTTTTATAAACCCGTAGATTTCCGTTTGGTGTCCGAGAAAATGTGCACTGCTTTTCTTAATATCTCCACTTCTAAATCTCGCTCACGTAATTGCTTCTCAAGTCGTGCTATTTTACGCTCATTTTCAGTCATGGTCTTGTTCCCTTTCCCAGGAAAGGAAGCCTCTTTACTTTTTGCGTATTGACTCCATCAATTGTAAACCGTATTCTCTGAAATCCCAAATCGAAGGGCTACATCTTTTACACTTTGGTCCTCTTCTAAACTCTGCGAAACTATCTCCAGCTTCTCCGTTTTTATATAATTCTTTCGTACTTTTGACATCGTTCTATTTTTTAGATTTACAAGATAAGTCTTTCTAACTTATCTTGGTGTCCGATATCTTGACTATATCCATAATGAGTATAACATATAGTTTATCTTTTTCTGTTTGTCGCAGAAAAATTGGACTGGTTAAAAGTTGATTTCTATTCTGATAGAAATGCAGCATAAGTAAATAATTTATACAGATTGCTTACTTTTAACGTTCTTTAACAAATTCCCCCGCGTTGCGGGACAAGCAGTGATTTGTCAGAGAACCACTTTTAATAAGCGTTGTCAAAGAGATGTGTGTATTGGAATATATTTTACGTATTTAAATTGTTATTATAATTGAGATTATGTAAACTAAGAATATAAAATACACTCGGGTTTAGCTGACCAGTATCGATTGTTCAATTCAAAAACTAAGGTAGCAACATTCAAAAACTCAGGTAGCAACAAATGCTGTCTTATAAGTCTTTAAAGTAAGTACACACAAAAAGTCGATTAATTTTTTACTCAAAGAAATATATGGCGTATTTATAAGCCTGAACGAGTACAATTTTAGCAGTGATTAAAATACTGATAATCAATTGTTTAAAACTATAAACCTTCGAAAGATATTTTGCTATCTAAACTTGTAAACGTACCTTAAACCGAAAATTAAGAAAAGTATATTATGTGCTTTTTTGCTTACTCATCAGACGCAAAATACTTCTCAATAATCTTACTTTTTTCACTTTTTACATACTCTAAGTAAGCTGCTGCAACAGGAGACAGCTTCTTATTCTTTAACCAAATCAATCGCCAATAAGTAGTAATTGGTAATCCTTTAGAAGGAATAATATGTAATTCGCCCAAACTCAATTCCCTTTTAATACCAATTAATGGTAAAATAGAATACCCTAAACCTGCGATAACCGCCTGTTTGACCGCTTCATTGGAAGTCAGTTCTATACTTTTTCTTTTTGCACGACCTGCAAAATACTTATCCATAGCACTACGGGTAGCAGAGCCTTCTTCTCGATAAATTAGAGGTCTGCCTTTCATAATCTTTTGGCTATCGCTGACCAGATAAAGTTTATTTTCCAGCAACTTCTCTTCTTCTAAATCCAATTTATCTGGTAGTACCGAAACCAGCGCAAAATCTACCTCGTTATTATGTAGATTCTTCGTAACCGTCTGCTTATTGGATACATCAAGTGTCAAATCTATACCTGGATATTTATGTATGAATTTACTCAAAAAATAAGGCATCACATATTTACCTGTAGAAACAGATGAGATTTTGAGTTTTCCCGCCAGTAAACCTTCATAATCTCTCGCCTTGTATTTAAGAGAGTCTGCCTCTTTTAATATGTTTTCTGCGATGTCTGCTATAGACTTACCAAAGTCTGTCAAATGAATCTTCTTCCCTATTCTTTCTGTCAATGCAATATCAAATTGTGCCTGAAAATTTTTCATCTGTATGGACAGTGCTGGCTGTGTCATGTATAATTTTTCGGCAGCTTTAGTAATATTTTGATGCTTTGCTATCTCTAAAAATAGCTGTAATTGATGTAGTGTGAAATTCATAATGAAGTATATTTCCTTTGCGTAAAAAATTATTACTCGTCTGATAGTCAGTCTATTAAAAGAACAGATATCCATTTTAAACAGAAATCAAAAGTACAAACAAAACCCTAAGCATAAAAATTACTTATACAAATCATAAAAAATATATATTTTTATATATAAATAAAACGATAGACTTTTGTCGCAAATTAATTGATAATAAAGAATATCATGCAACTCAATTACACCAAAACGATAGACCATAAATCTATCTTTAAAAAGAAGCAAATACGTACTCTCAAAATGAGTAAGGCGCAACAAACACAAAAGATTATCTCTTTATGTAGCCTTATTTTACTGGCAACATGGATTACCCTGTGTTTCAACTACTGTAGCTATTTTCTAAAAGAGGCTTTGATTTGTACAGCTATAATTAGCACAGTTATTTTTTTACGAAGCACAGATATAAGTGACGAGTTTTCTAACCAAAAAAATTAGCTAACCAAAAGCAATTACAGTATTGTAACTGCTCAAAACCAACCAAAAAGATAATCAATGAGTAATAACGTCCAATTTAAAGAAAGCTCTAAACAAGGAGTTCAGAAAGCCACAAAAATAGTCATATCCTATGGTGACGGCATCGGTCCCGAGATTATGAAATCAACGCTCAAAATCATGGAAGCCGCAGGTGCCCGTATTGAGCCAGAGGTTATCAATCTTGGAGAAAAAGTCTACCTCGACGGAAAGACCTCTGGAATTGAGGACTCTTCTTGGGATGCTATTAGAAAAAACAAAGTTATTCTGAAAGCTCCCATTACGACACCACAAGGAAAAGGCTTTAAGAGTCTGAATGTGACTTTGCGTAAATCACTGGGGCTATTTGCAAATGTCAGACCTGTCAGAGCTTTAGACCCTTTTGTTTCGACAGGACATCCTAATATGGACGTTGTTATTATTCGTGAAAATGAGGAAGACCTCTATGCTGGTATTGAGCACCGTCAAACGCAGGACGTTGTCCAATGCTTGAAACTAATCACACGCCCAGGTTGTGAAAAAATCGTCCGTTACGCATTTGAGTATGCACGCGTACATGGGCGTCATAAAGTCACCTGCATGGTGAAAGATAATATTATGAAACTGACGGACGGTCTGTTTCATCAAGTGTTTAAAGAGATTGCAGCAGAGTACCCAGATATCAGAAGCGAGAGCCAAATCATTGATATTGCTTCAGCCAAATTAGCGACTACCCCCGAGCGTTACGATGTAGTTGTAACTTCTAATCTTTATGGAGACATCATTTCTGATATTGCAGCAGAAATTGCAGGTTCGGTAGGTCTGGCAGGCTCAGCAAACATTGGTACAGAAGTGGCGATGTTTGAAGCAATCCACGGTTCGGCTCCTGATATCGCAGGGCAAAATGTTGCTAATCCTTCTGGATTATTAAATGCAGCGGTCATGATGTTGACACATATCGGACAGTCAGACGTAGCTGATAAGATAAAAAATGCGTGGTTAGCAACTATTGAAGACGGTATCCATACGCCGGATATTTATAAAGGAGGACAAAGTAAGGAATTGGCTTCTACAGTAACATTCACTGAGGCAATCATTGAAAGGTTAGGTAAAGAACCAAAATCTTTTGTCCCAAGTGCTCTCGGAAAAGGTACGGACAGCATCAAAATACCACCTTATGAGAGAAAGATAGAAGAGAAAGTTTTGGTAGGTGTTGATGTCTTTATTGATTGGCAGGGTTCAAACCCACAGGAGATTGGAGACAATTTGATGAAATTGGCTGATGATAAAATGAAGCTAAAAATGATAACCAATCGTGGAGTAAAAGTATACCCAAATGGTATATCTGAAACTTACTGCACAGACCACTGGCGTTGTCGTTTTGTTGCGGCGGAGGCGGATACAAAAATCTCTCCTCCTATTTATAAAAAAATTACTTTCGAACGGCTCCTACACTTGTTGAGTCGCTTGAACAATGCAGGTTTTGATGTTATCAAGACAGAAAACTTGTACGAATTTGACGGTAAGAGAGGTTTTTCTCTTGGTCAAGGCGAATAGTTAATCTTAAAATAAACATCTAATAATTGATAATCGCTATCTGAAGGTAGAGGTTATCAATTAACAAAAATCAAAAAAAATAAAAATATGGAAATCTCTGTTTCAAATACTTTTACACACGAAGCACAGTGTGCAAGAAAAGTAAATACGAATCAAGACGAACTAAGAGATGTAGTCGTCAACGCAATGAAAAAAATCGGCGTAAAACCTGATCAAATTAAGCTGACAGACGACGGTCGTGTAGAGCTGGAACACCCGAGTGACCTTAAACTACATACTCTAATGCTCAAAATGGAAGAGTTAGGTCTTAACATGAAAATGACTAAACAGACCCTAATTGAAATAAATTAGGTCACAAAAAACTAAAGTTATGGTTTTATAGTTTATGGGGTTTTTTATGAGTCAAGAGGATAGCATTCATGAAGTTCGGTAGTCTCGAACATGAAAAGCTATCCTCTTTTTTATTCTTGATAGATAAACTATAGATAGTCAAAATATACAAAACGATAGTATTACTATCGTTTTTAAACTGCTAAGAATTTCACAAAAACAGCTATAAAAGCAACAAAACAGTCTTTTCTCAAGAAATTATGATTTATTTTATTTTTTTATGAAAAAAATACAAATCATTCGAACAAGCTAATAGTATTACTGTTATACATACAAGCAAAGCAATTAAAAACATAATTTATAATTAAAACACTTAATCATCCAAATAACCTCATTTATCATTTTATAATATTCATAAAGGTATTTTAGTCTTCACCTCTAAAAATAGAGGTGTTGTAAAAGGTTGAAAAGTCATCTTTTACGTAGAATAACCTACCCTATTGTTAACCAATCAAATGACAAATTTCAGATAATCAATAAACGCTGATTTTTGTCATTCTAACCAAAATCAACTTATCGCAACGAGATGAAAAACTCATGATATCTCAATTTCGATAGGTATTAAAATTTGTCATTATGAAGAATTCATTTTTTGTAAAGTCAGTTCTATTAGCACTTATTGTTTTCTCCGCGGCAAGTTGCGCAACCATCCGACAAGGAGAAGTAGGCGTTAAGCGTACTTTTGGTAAATACGCAGATACTCCTTACACAGAAGGTCTAAAAGTTTTTAACCCTATTTCGTCTCGTATCATTAAAATCACAACACAGACTGAAAACCTAGAAGTTGCCTTGAGTATTCCTTCAAAAGAAGGATTGAATATTCGTTCGGAAGTCTCAATTCTCTACAACGTAGTAGGAAGTCAAGCACCAGATTTATTAAGAAACATAGGTCCAGACTTTGAGCGTAACATTATACTTCCAGTGTTTAGGTCTTCTGTATCAGATGTTACTGCTCGCTTTTATGCAAAAGACATGCATACAGGAGAACGTAGCACTATTGAGAATGCTATCAAAGACCAGATGATGAAATACTTAGACGGTAAAGGTCTAATAGTAGAAGCGGTATTACTGAAAAGCATTCAAATGCCTAAGAGCTTGGCGAACGCAATAGAGGAAAAACTCGAAGCAGAGCAAAGGTCACAACGTATGCAGTTTGTGCTACAAGAAGCAAGACAGCAAGCAGACCAAAAACGTATAGAAGCAGAAGGAGTTCGTGATGCACAAAAAATTATTTCAGAAGGTTTAAGCCCTGAAATTTTACAGTTTAAATCCATTGAAGCGTTTCGTGAGTTAGCGAATTCAAATAATGCAAAAATCATTGTTACTGACGGCGACCTCCCGATGATTATGAATAACGAACTAAACGTCGATGGAAAACAGGGAGTAAAAGCAACCCTCAGGAATTAAGGTAGTATAACGTGTATATATCAATCTTTATTAGGTAAAAAAATGTTAGTGGGTGGGAAGCAATTCCCACCCTTTTTTAACTCATGGAGTAAGTATACTAGACACGCTCTTTCTGGTAAAACAAAGCAATATGATGAAATCTAATAAATTAGAAAAAGGATTAATTTCTGTTTATGAGAAGATAGTCCAGGAAGATTTTGTTGCTCAGAGCATCGCGGAGAAGGTATCTGAAGAATATAGATTAATCACCAAAAATCCGACACAAGGCAAAAAGGTAATCACAGATGCACAAGGAAGTTTAGTACAGGAAGGCGAAGTAGGAATATTGTTACCATAAATCGTTGATGACCTCAAAGTAAGAGATGCTGTTTTCTTCGACGACGGTATGATTCGCGCACGTGTGTTGGCAAAAAACGCAGACTCTGCCGAGTCCACTCATTACAAAAGCATTTAAGTCAAAACTAATGTCAGGAAAAGGTATAAATTTGCCAAAGGCTTTGGAAATGATAAACAGTGGAGAATATAATACTGTGAAAGAAATCCCTATGCGCGTTGGTTTTCGCAAAGTCTCCTATTTTAGTGAGCTCTTTAAGGCTAAAGAAGACATTTCTCCTTCCGCTGTTCTGAAAAAATTTATCTTCATAAAGACTTTTGTTACCAACGAAAACGTATCAAACAGTCTCTACCCAAACAAAATTATCATCACTCAAAGCCGCTCCCTCACTCCAGCGATAAGCAACCAATTTACCACCCTTCGCGACACTAAAATCAGTACAACAAACAGACCCAGTCCGCAAAGTCGGCTGCTCCTGCGACAACCAATAATGTCCGATAAAAACAGGCACATCATCTGGTTTGTAATAAAAGCCTTTTTGCAACTCAGCAGGTATAGGTTCGTCTTTAAACTCCGCGCCGATGCCGTAACTTTTAAAAGTCGCACCGATGGGATTCGTCCACCATTTCACGCGCATTGCGTTGCGTGGATGTCCGTCTTTGTCTGCAAATGTCTGTCCGTTGGGCAGTTCTCGCTCGATACCTTTTAACAGCGTCTCAATTGCTTCGTAAGCTTGATTTTCTTTAATCGCTGATGCACGCAGGAATTCATTCGTCAATAGATTGCCATTGAGTTCTTGACGCACATAAGCTACCGTCTCGGGCTGCCAACAGGCATGCACAATGCGCAGTTCTTCCAAATCTAAAAAAACGGGCAACTGCATCATCCATTCCAGATACATTTTCCATTCGTCTGGATAGTCCTTGAAATCTGCCAAGGTTGCCGCTATTTGTCGCTCATTGTTTGGCGTGTGCGGGCGTAGGTAGTTTCCTTCCGCGTCTTGGGTATGAAAACAGAGTATGTTGTATTCGTGATTTCCCATGACGGCTAAGGCTGTTCCCGCGTCTGTCATTGCTTTGACGATTTGGAGGACGCGGCGCACTTCTGGTCCACGGTCGATGAAGTCGCCTACGAAAATTACTTTTCGAGATGGATGGCGGTAGGTGCCGTTTGCGTCGGCTTTGTAGTTTAGTTTTTTTAGGAGTTGGATTAGTTCGGTGGCGTGGCCGTGGATGTCGCCTATTATGTCGTACATGGTTTTTTGTTTTTGGTTCTCCGTCAAATCGTGTGAAAGTGACATGAAAAAAATAAAAAACTAAGTATTTATTTGATTTTAGCTTTTCATTTTTTCCTGTCACACGATTTGACGGAGAACGTTGTTTTTTATATAATTGACATTGAAACAGAAATCAATCTTCATTGTTTCTTTTCACAAATTTGGCTATTTTAAACCATTCCATAAATTATTCTTTCTATTATTTTAAGATAAAGGACAGGAAAGAAAAGGCTGTAAAGGATAAATTAATACACCTCGCTAATTAACAAGCCTTTATTATTCCCTTTCTTCCCTACCTTAGCCACACAAAAATCACAATCGCAAAACATAAAATGACCAAAACTAAACTAACCATCAACACTCTCAAAACTTAGCTATGGAACTCCGCCAATATCTTACGAGGCAGCATCGACTCTTCAGATTTTAAAAACTATATCTTTGGTTTGCTTTTTCTCAAACGCGCCAACGATGTATTTGAGGAAGATGTCGAGCGTATCATGGAGGAAGAAGGCGCAGAACGGGAAGATGCAGAGGACGAAACCTTCTTTAAGATACCGGCGGCGGCACGTTGGTCATACATCATCGCCCAAACCGAATATTTTGTTCAAATCATAATTCCATCTCGAAATTCGCTACTCCCCTATCCATGCCTTATATTCGCATTTTCAATATTCAGATAATAGCAAAACACACAAATATCCGCAGAGCTAAGAAGAGACAAATTCTAAACCTGCTCAAATGAGCAGGTTTAGAATTTAGACTTTCAGTCAGATAATTTTTTCCAATAGGAAAATGCAGAATACTATGGCAAAAAAGAAAATAGAAGTACAAGGTATAGTTATCAAAGTTGAGAAAAATGATTACGTTTCTTTAACGGATATCGCTAAGCAATCCACTCAGGTAGGATATGCCTCAGAGCAAGATTTTTACTTTATTATCCGCAATTGGTTTCACAACCAAACAACGCTGCTATTTTTGGAAACTTGGGAAATCATACACAATCCTAAGTTTAATCAAAAAGCTTCTGCCGAATTTCGTATCAAAGCAGTGCAGCGGTCTTTTCCAGCTACCGCACAAAATTATATCCGCGAAACGGGTGCAATTGGTCTCATCAGCAAATCAGGTCGTTACGGCGGTACTTTTGCCCACGAAGATATTGCACTCAATTTTTGCTATTGGATTAGTCCCGTTTTTCAACTCTATTTCATTCAAGAGTTCCGTAGAATGAAAAAACAAGAATTACTTGAAAACACAACAGATTGGGCTTTGAACAAAGTGCTCGATAGCGCCGACTCAATTCGGGTTTTGGTCGAGACTATTCAAGATATGCGCACAGGAATTGATGCAAGCGAAGAAGAGTAAGTCTTTTGTAAATTTCACACACCACAAGTATGGCTCTTAAGCCTTTTTTAAGTAAAATACTCATAGCAGCCATACCTGTCCCTTCAACTGTTCGGGTGCGGGTAAAAATAAAAACAGAATCTAAAAAGCTATTTGAGTTTAAGTTTTTCTATATGTAAGAGAATATTTTTCGTCTGCTTTTACTTTAAGAACCGCGTATACCGCGTTCCGAGCATCGGAAGCCATAGCTAAAATAAGGCTTCTTAAAGTGCTGTCGGATTTAAATAGACCTTATAACTAATTTTGAAAAAAAACGGTTCTTTGACAATTTTGCCAAAGAACCGAAAAAATAGTTTTTACATAAAAAGTAGTCAAACTACAATAGTTTCTTAGTGTTGAACTACAATTTTTTCCGTTTTTTGCCATTGTTGACCAATAATTTGTAAGATATAAATACCATTTTCAAAATTAGAAAAATCTATAGTTTGAACAATATTTTTATCATTCATAATAGACGTAACCAAACGACCTGTCAAGTCAAGAACCTGAATTGTTGCGATATTGTTACCTAAATCAACCGTTAAAAAATCTTTAGTTGGGTTTGGATAAATTGCAATTTCATCAACATTATCTTTGTAAATAATCAACAGAATTTCAGAAAATTCAAAATCACCGTCAATATCCGTTTGTTTCAAACGGTAATAGTTGGTTCCGCTTACTGGACTTTTGTCAATGAATCGGTAAGTACTCATTTCGGTACTTGTTCCTGTACCTGCTACAAAACCAATCATTTCCCAACTACGACCATCGGTGCTTTTTTCAACCTCAAAACCTAAGTTATTTAATTCAGAAGCCGTTTGCCAATCTAAATAAACTTGATTTTCTTTTGGATTTGCTGTGAAGCTTGTCAATTCAACAGGAAGCACTAAAAGATTACCAAATGTTGGCACCAATTGACTAAAACTTTGACCTGTTAAAGAGAAAGCAACATGTTTGCTACCACTTGTATTACTAACAGCAGAAGCCGTAGAAGCGACGACTTCCCAGTCTCCGACTTCATTGCCACCACGTTTTTCTAAACTATATTCGCTCGCAGCACTACTTAGGTCAGCCGCATCAGTTGTATTAATTTGAACATCATAATCTAAACCTGTTGTAACCGTACCAAAGTTATCAACAACATACTGTCCAGTCATCCCTGAAATTGTCGGATTGATAGGAGCTGTACCACTATAATCTTCCGTTAAGTATGTGATAGCAAGATTACCATTTGGATGATTTGCCGCTCCGAATGTTAAGTCAAGACTTGAACCATCGAGACCAATAACACTTTCTGTTGTCGCTCCAGTAATATCAAAAACACCTGAACAACCCACACTTACAGGAAGCATTGAATTTGAATAAGTAGGTGAACCAAATGCAGTTCCAGAATAATCACCTGCTGGTGCAGATGAAAGTTCTAATGCATTATTAACATTACCATTAAACTCATAAGTTGCTAAAGCACCTTCAGCGCCACAAGGCAATAATAATCGCATTGTTCCTTGAATTTCTTCTGTTGTTCTAGCAACACGCCAAATTCTCAATTCTTCGATTTTTGCATTAATTGCATCAGTAGCACTTGCTTCACGACCGATAAAAGTATTAGCCGTTGAGGCTGTCACATCAGCAGCCGTTGTAGATGTTCCTTCTAGTTTTCCATTGATATAAAGATTTACCACATTATTACCTGAACTCACATCATCGAAAGTTACTGCAACGTGTGTCCATTCATTGATATTAACTGTAGAAGTACTATATATTGTACTAGCTGTACCAATTCGTAATGCTAATTTTCCTGCATTAGCACCGTCAGATACTCCTGCAATACAGAAATTTATTCCTGTATTTGAGCTTCTATTCGTTAAAATAGTTTCTGTAGTTGCACCCGCTTCATAAGCTGTAACATTTAACCATGCTTCAATAGAAAAATCAGCATTATCATTAAAGTTACTGATAGCGTTCCCAAGATTAACATATTGAGTAGAACCATCTAATTCAATAACCATATCTCTCGTCGTAAGTCCTTTTCCGTTTGAACGTTCAAAAGCACCCATATCTACTTTTCCGCAATAAGTACGAAGAGCTCCTTCAAAATCTGTAATAATGCTTTCTGATGTTATAATACCATTATCACCTGTATTAATACAAGGTGAACCAGTTTGTAATGTTAAATTTAAGGTTTCTACAGAAGCAATATTTCCAAATAAAGGATCTTTATCATAAATCATTCCGTCATTTCCCGTAACTGTTCCTGACGTACTTTGTGCATCAGCGTCGACTCCAGGTAATGAAGAGTTGTATATAATGGTAGTTGCACCACCCTGATTATCAAAAATATTTGAGCTACTTGCTGAAAGACTATAGAAAATAGAATTATGAATAGTATTTGTTACTGCTCCATTACTAGAAATCGCACCACCGTTTGCAGCATTAGGGAAAAATACAGAAGAAGAAGTAACAGAACAATTGATCATCGTTAAATCACAACTACTTGATGGTCCGTTATTATAAATTGCTCCTCCGTCTGCATTAACTTGATTACTGTAAAAAATACTATTAATTACTTTTGTTGAAACCGCTCCGCTTGTGGCATCATTATAAATTGCACCACCACTATTACCTCCATTAAGAACGAAAGAAGTATTTGTAATAGTAGCTGTACAGGCATTGTTATAAACTGCACCACCAAATATTAAACAAATATTTCCAATAAGAGAAGCATTTGTAATGGAATAATCTGCATTATTATGTAATCCGCCACCAAAATATGCTAAACCTCCTAAGATGTATGAGAACGAGATTGTTGTCAGGTTTCCTTCATTATAGATATTACCACCGCTATAATTTTCTGGGGCAGCTGCCGGGAAGCTATTGGCATTTCCTGCCGTAACAATACAACCCGATAATAAAAATCCAAAAGTACTATTAATGTGTAAAACGGTGTAAGAATTATCATTACCATCTGATCCAGAAGCGTAATTAGTTCCATTAATATTGACATCACTCTCTGTACCTAATAAATCACCACTTAAAATAGTAGCGTCTGCAGCTGTTGCAGTAAAAGGATCTACGACAGCCAAAACTCGGTCTGTAAGTGATGTTTCTGTTCCATCGAAACCACCATGTATTTCAATTCCCTCATCTACATAAAACGTCTTTGAACGATTGTCTGTTGGACTACTATTACCTGTTTTATCTTTTGTAGGATAGTAGATTCCTTTGGTCATCCAAATTTCATCACCTGTTGTAGCAACATCAAGTGCTGATTGTAAATCTGTAAAAGCGTCTGTCCAAGAACTACCTGAAGCAGCACCTGTTGCTCCAGAGTCAACAAAGATTGTTGTTTGAGCAAAAGATGTATTTAGTATTAAAAATACAGTTAACAGTGTTGCAGTAAAAATTTTCATTTAGTAATGAATTTGGTTCTCTGACAAATCCCATGAAATGTGATTTGTCAAAAAACGATGAATTTAAAAGTTTAATTAATCTTAAAAACTGTTTGAGTTTAAGTAGCTAAGGAACGCGGTATAAATACAGGATAAAAGTCCGATTTCATAAGTTACGTTAAGATAGACTGTCAAGCATTCAACATCAGCAAACACGATGCTATGTTATTTCGGATATATCTTTAGCAAATCCAACGCAACTACATATCATATCTACTTTTTTAACCCTTGATTATAAATATGTCATAAAAGTATATGTTTCTTTGTTTTATTTTTCATACAAAAAAAAGAAGTTGTCCATTTTAAACGAACAACAATAACCATAAATCATTGATAATCATTATTTTATAATTTATAAAAATTTTACACATATTTATTTACTAAGAAATTTTCGAATGCTTTTTGTCTTATATAAGACATTTGATATTTGCCTTGTAAGTATAGTTTTTCAAAAGCAGCAGTAGCAGGATAATAATAAAGCGGTCGTACTTTGTGATAGTACGACCGCTTTATAGCTCACTGTCCTTTGATAATTAAACACTTACATATTAAGATAAAACAAACCACCTGACGCCAATCCGCATTTCTATCGGGATAGAAAAATACTTAAACTCAAACAGCTACTTACAATTTAGATTGTTCAAAAAACTTACATCCTGATGTTTGCTTCAGTAGATTGACCGTATCCTCCGCCGAGAAAGCTAGTGCATTACAGACTTTTGTCGCACACAAAGGACACTTGTGCGCATCGCCGTCTGTATCGATATAAAAGTAGTAATCGCCACCGCCAAAACACCCTGTTTTTCTTTGGTGATACCCCGTATAATTTATGATTGGATAATCCCTGTATTGTTTATCTTGATTGTATTCCAAATACAAATCTTCCAATAATTTTTCTTGTTGTTTTGAGATAAGGACATCTTTATCTTTGTATCGACCTGCTGGTTTTGGTTCAAAAACCTGAACGAAAGTAACCCCTAATTTTTTGGCTAATTCAATATAGCTTCGTAGATTTTCTTCTGTCGTATATTCCTGTGTTGGGCAAAGGGATAGACCTGTTACCAAGTTGGCATTTTTAGCATGTAGAACAGCTTGGATTGCCATATCATATGACCCTTTTTTTCCTCTAAACTGGTCATGTCCCTCAGGCTGATGATGGTCAAGACTAACCATGATACCTGTCAAACCTTTGCTTTTTAGTTTGACGGCTTGTTCTGCGGTAAATTTCCAGCCTGAGGTGACTATCCAAAAATCAGTGCCCTTTTTTGCTTTATCTAGCATCAAATAAATATCCTTGATTCTAAGCAAAGGCTCCCCTCCCCCCAGTTGCATTTGAGTCGTTCCATAATCCTGATACTTGTGCATAATGTGTACTAAGTCTTCACTGCTGAGCTTTTCTTTCTGATGCATTCGGTCCCACTCATAGCAATGCTCACAAGACAAGGGACACTTTTTAGTAATCCCCAGCAAAAGTATTCCTAGTCCATTTGATGATTTGTAAGGCATGACCCGATTTACTTCGTTGGCTCTAGATTGTCTGGCTGCGGCAGAGGGAAAACCTGGCGTTGCAAATTTCCAATAGTATCTACCATCTACTTTTGAAACCTTGTTTAACAAAGGCTCACCAAATACAGTAACGTATTTTTTCTTTAAAGTCCTTGATACCTTGATAACCTTTATGGGGTCTCTCAGGTGCTTAAAAGCTATAGAGAGTATATCTACAGATAGCAAAATTCTCAGCCAAAACTTCTCGAATAAATTAGTAACAATTGGAGATGATTGTTGTATAAACTCCAGTTGTTTTACTTTTTTCTTTTCAATCGTGGGTAAATTCATTCGGTTAATTTGAGCGGTGTGAGACTATTGTTGAGTTTTCGTTTTTAGGACTAGTTGGCTGTATTAATTGATACTGATATAAAGCCCGCGACACATCTTGTAAGCCTAATTTTTTCTTGAGTTTCACAAAAAAGGTAAGATTCATTTTATGCTCATTCTCAAAAATCTTATGATAGTAGCCTACCCCATTTAATACAATAGAAGAAAAGGCATTTTGAGCAGGAGCTTCAAAATGTAACTCTATATAATTTCCAATTTCTTTTTGGACTAGATAACTATCATCTGCAGTACTTATTTCTTCTAGCGCATTATCGCCTTTGTGTGTCTCTGCTAGTGTTAGTTTTAGAGGTTTAATATTCAGATTGGTTTTCCATTCATTCGTCAATCCGACATAATCAATCTCCCAAAGTTTAAATGCACTTTCTAATTTGATTTCGACATATTGAGACTTGACTTCTTTTAAGTTAAGTTCCATCAATAAGTCTCTTTTGATATTTGTTCCTACATCGTGGTGCGTTCCTACATATTCCCAGGCGTCATTAATTTTCAAATAAACATTAAGAGATAGTCCACGCTTTTGGTTATTTTTTTTCCATTTATCTGGTGAAGAATTATCCTTATTTTCTACCCACTTATTCTGATATTTACCCGCTTGGTAAAATATGACATTAGCAACTGTATCTAGCCATTCTGTCTGTTGCGCGTTTAGTATTAATGTTGGATTCTCCAAAAAATCTGATTTTTCAAATTTGAGTTGTACTTCATTTAATTCTTCAAAAGCATTAAAATTATCAAAAGCATAATTTTGCTCATCTTGATTTTTCAGTAGATTACTAATGTCTTTAGACTGTCCATTAATAGCTTCAAAAGGAACTTTGGATTTGTTATACGCAACAAGTTCACCATGATTATTCATACCTAAATTAGCGTAGCCATCATGCTCTACTTCTAATGCTTTTAACTGGTCAATGTATTGGTGCTCTGGGTCCTCGTTAGAGATGCGAAGTTTTATTTTTCCTTCTTCTGATAACAATGGGTCATGTAAAATAACATAGTCGTCTCTTTCCAAAGATTTTAAAACAGAACCTGGAAATAATGAACCATGATATTGTATACTGTCGCCACTATACGACACAACTTGTGGGCAGTTACAGGCTATTGCCAAATAAGTTCCTATGGAGACTACTACTGTACCCACTGTGATAGCCGTCGTACCGAAGGAACTTGCTGACTTATCTTTTTCGTGAATTTCAATTGTTCTAATTGAGTTAAAAGGCAAGATAAATGGTCCTGGCTGAAATCTATCTCTAGAAGTCTCCCCCTCATCAAATCTAGCAATAGAAGTATATAAATGTATTACAGATAGAGGCTCTTGTACATCAACCGATTTTTTAGTAAATGATTTTTTATGAGGTGAGTGTTTTTTCCCTGTAGTGAGCGCAAGAGTTCCGCTTAAATAATCACTTTCAATACTAACTTCATTAAGAAGATAATCTATCTGCTCGTTACTATCATGTATGATAAATTGTTTACCTATATCATATTGATACTTTATTTGCTGCTTTGTATTTTCGACCTCTATCGTTTTGTAAAAGGTGCAACCTGTTGAAATTGAAATTATCAATAATAATAAAAATGTATATACAGTATTTGATTTTTTGGGAAATGTCATAAGGCAATTTGGTTTATGGATTTATTTAGGAACGATATAGAGAATATTATTCTTTATTGGCATTGTACCATCTTTCACACTCCAATTCAATGCTATAAGTTAACATCTTTTTATAATTAACAGTGTCTTTTAGATTAGTAAGTTGATTTTGTTGTTCTATCGTGATTTTTGAATATGCATCAGAAAATTCTTTCTTAAAGTTTTCTAATTCAAACTGCGGCACATTTTTCTTAAATAGTTCTCTAAATTTTTGATAGTTCATCGTCTTAGCGAGTTGACGATTACCATGTTCTGTATTACCAAGATTTTTCTTTTGCGCAATTACTTCTTCCGTCAAACGCGCAAAAAGATTAGCTTCCGTGAAACGTCCATTTCTTAGCCAACCAACCAGAGCCTTGGCTCTTCCGTCTTTACTTTTCCGATTTGTCTTGGTCGAGAAAAATGCCAACATCTTATCCGCAAAATAATCTTCATAGCCAATCAACTCACTACCAGTAATAATCGGCAGTACCTCCCCTATCGCTATGCTTTCGTGTAATCCATAAGCAACTAACTTTTCAATAGCACGCATTTGTGCTTCTCGCAATTCTTCTCTATTCTCAGGTACGTTCGCTTTTACTTGAGGTGTACCTTTTGTGGGTTCTTGTTCCTTTCTGCTTTCTTTTTCTGTTATTTTAATATGAATCTCCCCTATTCGCCGCCCGTGTCTAATAAAATCATACTCTATGTTTAATCCCGTCTTACTATTTATCTCATCTTGAGCAACATTGAGCACTTTTCGTCTGAAATTTCTGAAATCTGGGTATTTATCATCAATTCCTAAAATCTCTTTTAAACTGTCAACCCCCGTTTTGTACACATTACGCCCATACTTTGCATGTTCGTAATAATAGGACTTGCAGATTTGAAAGATACGAATAGAAAAACCGCTGGTCATTTGAGCGACTTCCAGCAATTCAATTTTCGTAAATTTCTCGCGTAAACCCAACATAAATGGCTTCATCTGAGGCGAAAAACCAAATTCTACACAGAGCACTCCCCTCTTGTCTTTGCGCGGAACGGCTCCCGAAACCCAATTTATATGCCCTCGCATGCGTCTACCCTCTAGCTCAAACTCAGTCGGGAAACTTATTTTCTTATCCGTGATGCTATCCAATAAATCATCCAATCTTTCATAAAAAGAACCATGCTTTTTATCATCATCATCTCTAAAAACACTCTCTAAGTCAGAAACGGGTACCAAGTAAGTATCAAAGTCAGAGTCTTCTGGTTTGATAAAGGACGACATATAAATGATGAGCTTTTGTTCTCGTGGACTTAATCGGTATCGAGCGTGTTGAATAAACTTGTTTGCAATGGCTGCAACTTTCCTAGTGTTCTCAGGCTGCATAGATTTTTTCTTTTGACAAATAGACTTTAATATTCCCGAAAATTAGAACTAATTTTTTTCAAAATCTAATGAATCAGGGAATAATGTGTCTCTTTGCCCACAAGAGGTACACATCAAGATAATTATAACCCACATTAAGTACACATATAAAGTTTTTTATTACACATGAAAACCAATTTGAAAGGGAAGAAATATTCTTATTCAGATTAAGGGGCAAAAATCAAAGATAATTCCGCGTAAATCTCTTTGATTATCAACATATGCTATAATTTACGGTTGGATTATAGCAATATCTATATATTAACCCACATTACGTACACATTAAGGTTAATTAACCCACAAAAGGTACACATTAAAAACCCACATTAAGTACACAATTAAAACACATTAGGGACACATTAATCCCACATTGAGTACACGTTCAACACACATTAGGGACACATAAAGCAAATAAAGGTACACGTCACACCCACAAAAAGTACACAAGTAACCCACATTAAGTACACGCTAAAAGTTGTAACTCATTGTTTATCAGTCAATTATGAGACTCTAAAAATAAAAGAGATTTAACTATTAAAAAACCTTAAACATTAAAAGAAGGTTTTTTAATAATTTTTCTTTTAGGTAAAAAGGCATATTCAGGTTTCAATGCGAGATTAAGAATTAATGTTTCCTTCGAGCAACCCACATTAAGTACACATTAAGAAAGTAGTTTGATATTTTATTTGTCTAAGAAGCTGTTTGAATTTAAATATTTTTCTATGTGAGAGAATATTTTTCGTATGTTTTGGCTTTGAAAACCGCCAATACCCTACGGTCTTTAAGGATTTTAAAAGTGAAAATAGGCGGAAAATTGTCCTCACATAAAAATTTAGTTAAATTCAAATAGCTTCTTAGCGGTCGGACAAATTTATTTTGGAGTTTAGATATGCCATATATTTGTATTTGTTGAAGAACATAAAGTGCTGATTATTTGCAATTGCGAAAAGTAAATATGGCATATCTTTTACCCAAATAAATAGTGTTACGCACTTGTAGATAACGCGAGATAAATAAATTCTAAGTCTATTTTTTTTACTAAACAAGTTTATTCTTGAGATATTAATTCTGTTATTCTACAAAAAACTTTGCTTCATTTCATTTTAATAAATACTTCGCTTGTTCACCCAAACAAGTATGAAGAATTAGAAAAATTATAAATAAATAACGAAATAACGATTTCGTTATTTATACATTTTATATATTTGCCCAAAATTATTTTAAACGTAACATACTTGAGAAGGTATCACTCTGGAGTACCGTCTTGAATAAAAAGAAATTTATGACTTTAATAGTAGGAGTAGTTTCTCAAAAAGGAGGTGTAGGAAAATCAACCCTTGCGAGAATGATTGCTTGTGAGTATGCTGCTGGGGAGTGGGATGTAAAAATTATAGATATGGATTTATCTCAAGGAACATCCACAGCATGGAATAGTAGACGAATGCAAAACGAAATTGCGCCGGCTCTGGCTGTCGAACAGTTTCTTAATGTGAAAGATGCACTAAAGAAACAAGATAGCTACGATTTATTGGTATTTGACGGAGCTCCTCACTCTACTCGTCGTACCTTAGAAATAGCCCAAGCGGCAGACATATTGATTTTGCCTACAGGAGTTTCATTAGATGACTTAGAGCCTACGATTAAACTGGCTCACGAGCTTCGCAAGAATAAAATACCAATCAATAAAATTAATATTGCTCTTTCTCGAATAGGTAATAGTAGCGTAGAGCTAGAAGAGGCAAAAGAGTATATAGCTTCTACGGGGTATCATGTCTTAACAGGAATACTTTTAGAAAAAACGGCTATTCGTCGGGCACAAGATGAAGGAAAAGCAGCGACAGAGACTTCTTTTAAATCCGTAAATCAAAAATCAGACGTTTTAATTCAAGCGATTGTCGATAGAATTGAAACTATAAAATCATAAAAACTTAACTAATGGCAAAGATTAGTAAACCAAAACGTAATAGGAAAGGAGCACCACCACCACCACAGGTCACGAGTAATAATCTGACGAAGACGACAGATTTTGAAATGAGACCTCTTAATTTTAAAGTTCCAGCAGATTTTAAAAAGGAATTCAAAGGATATGCTATGGAGATGGACATCACCATGGTAGAACTATTACAGCGGTCTTTCAGAGATTTTAAAAACAGAGAGTAACGAAATAACGATTTCGTTACTTTCTGTTTCCTCTTTTACCAGTCAAAATTTTGATTTGCTAATTGAGCTAATCCTAGTTTGTCTTTTAGTTAGGAAGCACAATCAGTGTCTTCTTCAAAAAATCAAATTAGAAATTCTCAGTTAATCTGAAATTATTCAAATTTTTAAATTGAATTTTCTAGTAAAAATTACAATCAGTAACGAAATAACGAAATCGTTACTGATTGTTAGACTTATTTTATTTTCTAGCTCTACATTGTTTCGATTATTGAGATGCAGCAAATTGAAAATTATATTTGCTTTAGAGTAACGAAATAACGAAATCGTTACTGACTTGATACAGATATCTACTATTTTGGATAAGAAATAGATTTCGTTTGTTATTTATCTTGTTTAAAATTGATTTAATAGCCTTTTTAAGCTCTCTAAGGATTACTTTCTAGAGTGACAGCTAAACAGCTTGAAAATGAACATCGATTGCGGATACAGGATAAAAATAGATGTTCAAAAATGACGATTTAACGAAATAACGAAATCGTTACTGCTTTTTTGAATTCAAAACTAGTAGCATTTTTTATTCTGTTGTGCATCAGATTCTCGATTGCATTTTATATTCTGATAACGAAATAACGAAATCGTTACTGATTTGTTGGATTTTTGTATTGATAATCATAGTTGTGGCTTCCTCTTTCTTTTTTGAAAACAGCCAAGAATATTTTGGTTCTTTCACAATCATTGCTTGTCCCGCAACGCGGGAGGATTTGTCAAAGAACGAATATTTTTTAACTTATCAGGTTTCAACTTTAGAATCTTGGTATGATGCAAAAAATCAAGATTATACAGTAACGAAATAACGATTTCGTTACTGTATAACTTCTTAAAACAGAAATTAAAAAGTCAAGAAGAGAGGATTGTTTAATTTGTAGTGTCTGAGTTAGTAGACAGTCAAACTTCTTAACTATTTAATGAGATAATAGACACAGAGCTAGAATTGCATCGAGCATTTTAACGAAATAGTAGGTGTTCATTATTTAAGGATAGATTTAGGTCATAAAGTTTGTATGGTTAGAGGTGGTAGCTATCTAAATTAGATGGATTGAGTAACGATTTCGTTATTTCGTTACTCTAATCGTGAATGTACTTCTTTTATTACTGATAAGTCAGTCTTACTTCTATTACTACAATAATTTAAGTGTTTGTCTGAACACATAGTTTTCTAAGAAGAAAATGTAAATAACGATTTAACGAAATTGTTACTTTTGAGTCACTAGTTCTTTTAACGAGACATTTTAAACTTGCTACTTGGAAAGTATACTAAGTAAGTTATTGAATTAGTTTTTGGTTCTTTTACTTTAAAAGTGATAAGTAAAAGTTAAGAATAGATGTTTTACTTATTAGTTAGAGTCTAAAATTCAAATTTTCTTTCTAGAAATTTAACTGTTATAAAAAACAGAGGAAACGTTTTACTTGAAAATATACGAAAGATGAGCTTTAAAAAAAAGCGAATAATATACTCAAATAGCTCCATTAGATAAAGACTGACTAGATCTCTTTTAGATGAGGGCACTTTAATTCCTGCTTACGAAGCATTTTTTTAAAACTTTAAAATGCATTATTTAACTCTTTATATTCGAAATGCAATTGGGAAAGAGGGCATTTAATAACAAAAAATGCTAGTAAGTACTGTTTAAGCCGTCATTTATTCTGTTTTTTCAAATCAATCATATTTAAAATATTTTATTTTTTATTGATAAAAAATTTGTGGAGTTCGAAAATTAAAATACTTTTGTTCATCAGAAATTGGTTGACCAATTACCAATTACCAATTTTTGATACAATTAAATACTATCAAAGCATGGATGTACTAAAAAACTTTCAGGAGATTTCTATAGAAACGCCAGTTGACAAAATCATCCGGCAAATAAGAGAATTGATTACTTCCGGACAATTAAATCCAGGAGATCGGTTACCTCCAGAAAGAAAATTAGCAGAGAAGTTAGGAGTAGGAAGAACGAATGTACGAGATGCTATTAAGAAACTAGAGTTCTACGGAATTCTAAAAACATTACCTCAAAGTGGAACAATTGTAGCGGGAATCGGGATTGCGGCATTAGAGGGACTTATTACAGATGTTTTGAAGATGGAGAATAGTGACTTTAAAGCACTAGTAGAAACAAGAATAATTTTAGAGGCAGAGTCTGTAAAATTAGCAGCAGAAAGAAGAACAGAGGAAGATATCAAGAATATTAAAATGGCACTTGATGCTTATGAATATCAAGTTGAAGCAGGTAGCCAAGCAATAGAGGAGGATTTACTCTTTCATTTGAAAATAGCGGAAGCGAGTAAAAATTCTGTTTTGAAATCCTTAATGTTAATCATCATACCAGATGTTATTAAAGAATTCAAACAATTGGAAATCTGTAGAGATGGAAGATATTACAAAGCACTCGAAGAGCATAAAGTGATTTTTCATCACATTATCAAAGGAGAACCTGAAAAGGCTGCAGCTGCTATGAGGATTCATTTGAGCGGAGTCTTAGAATACAGTAAGACTTTGTAAAACTGAATCATAGAGATTTACTATAAATAATTTAAAACGAAATACAATAAAAAAAACAAGGCATACTTCGAGGAACCAATTTTTTCTTAAGTTTCTCGGCAAGTTTACTTTCACCGTCTAATTCAATTACTTTAAACCAATAAAGAAAAATCTTCTTAGCTGAAGAAATTTTCTTTGTACCCGACTCTTCAAAGTGTACATCACTTTGACTGTTTTTCTAGTGCCTTAACCAAAATTGTAAATATTGCCGAATAAAAAAGCCCACCCAAAATATGGGTGAGCAGTAAATAATTGCTTTAAAGTTTAAATATGATGACAAAATTAACAAATCATTTTAACATTCCTCTACTCGTTTGCGGGTTTTTGGTGATGTTCTGCGGTTTTTCGCCAACTTTGCGCGGAAACGTTGATGAAACAAACACATTTCTTACATTCTCAGAAACTGTTATGCAAGTGACAGGGACGGTTACAGGAGCAGATGATGGACTCCCGCTAATTGGGGCATCCGTTATCGTGAAAGGGACAGTAAGTGGTACTGTTACAGATTTAGACGGTAAATTTTCAATCGAAGCAGAGAAAGATGCCATTTTAGTTTTTAGTTACACAGGATATTCTGCTCAAGAAATTCCAGTAAATGGTATTGCTCAAATCGATGTTGTAATGAACAATGATGCAGCTTTACTAGAAGAGGTCGTTGTTGTTGGTTATGGTAAACAAAAGAAATCACACCTTACGGGTTCTGTTTCCAAAGTGACGAACGAGACATTAGACCAAATTCCATTGTCACGTGTAGATGATGCATTAGTAGGTCAGGTTGCGGGTGTTAATATCCAAAGTACTAACCCTGCAGCAGGGGAGGCTCCAGTTATCAAAATTCGTGGTCAAGGGTCTATCTCTTTTGATTCTAACCCATTAATCGTTGTTGACGGTATCGCTGTTGGTACAGATGCAGATTTCTTGGCTAGTTTGGATATGAATGATGTCGAGTCAATTGAAGTATTAAAGGATGCAGCATCTTCTGCTATCTACGGTTCACGTGGTGCCAATGGTATCATTTTAATCACAACAAAAGAAGGTAAAGACGGACCAACAACTTTCTCTTACAACAGTTTCGTTGGATTCAAATCTGTTCCTGAAAATGATGTATTGACTACTGTTGATGATTGGATTGCTCAAGCACGTGCTGCGAGTCCTGACGGTGAGATTAGCGATAAGCTAAAATACATGGAATTGATTGGTCAAAATACAGACTGGGCAGATGTAATGTATGACGGTGGTATGATTCAGAGTCATTCTCTTTCTGCTAAAGGTGGAACTAAGAATACAAAATTCCGTGCATCAGTTAGTTACTTAGATGATGAAGGTGTATTATTGACAGACAACTATACGAAAATTAACGTACGTCTGAACATGGATACAAAAATTAGAAAGCGCGTTACTTTTGGTATTGCTTTAAACCCTTCTTATACTAATCAAAGAAGATTCCCAATTGGTGTTCATGATGCTATTCGTCAACAACCTTGGTTACCTCTTTACATTGATGAAAACAATATTCAATACGTAAATCGTTTCCGTGAAAATGGTCGTTGGGCAGATGTCCAAATTGGAGATTATGCAATGGAGCGTATGTTTGATGATTATGATTTGGAAGCTGGAGCACCAGACCCAGAGAGTAGTGGAACAGACATTAGTGCGACTTCTAATGCGAACGCCTTGGCAAAAGTATTGGAACGGGAAAGAAGAAAATTCCAGACTAAAATCTTAGCTAATACTTACTTGAAAATAAAAATAGCGGATGGATTAAATTTCCGTCAGACTATCGGCGGTGACTTCAGACACACTCGTAATACTCGCTGGCAAGGAGTCGAGGGGTCACGTAATGGTGCTGCAGATTCGGAATCGACGCGTACTTCAGCTATTCAATTGCACACAGTTGCAGAGAGTACTTTAAACTATAATAAAGAAATAGGTAAGCACGAAATTAATGCAGTTGCAGGTATGGCTTACGAGACTTGGGACAGAGAGTTTAGTGCTATAGAAGCGGCTGGTTTTGGTAATGACCTTATCCAAACTATTCCTGCGGCGAATGTCGTTGGTGCTTCTACTTCTGAAGCTAGAGAGGCTTTGATTTCTTATTTGTCAAGAGTTAATTATGCTTTTGATGATAAGTACCTTCTCTCTATAAGTGCACGTACGGACGGTAGCTCTAAGTTTGGTCCTGATAACAAATTCGGATTTTTCCCTTCTGCATCAGCAGGTTGGAGAGTTTCAGAGGAAGGCTTTTTAGCTGACAATGATTTTATCGAAGAATTAAAATTACGTGTTAGTTACGGTATTACAGGTAGTAACTCAGGTATTAGCGAGTATGATTATGTTGGTTTGATTGAGCCAGTAGGTACAGCTTTAGGTGGTAGTAATATCGGTTTTAATCCAATTAATATCTCTAACACTAGTTTAGGTTGGGAAAAATTGGTAGAAGTCAACCCAGGTATTGATGTATCCTTAATGCGTGGACGTCTTGCATTCTCTTTTGATTACTACAAAAGAACTAGCGAAGATTTACTTTTAAACTTACCAGTTCCTGCTGTGACAGGTTTTGAGTCAGCATTAGTAAATAAAGGTATCGTAGAAAACTCAGGTGTTGAGTTTGAATTAAGAACAAAAAATATTTCTTCTCGCAGATTAACTTGGGGAACTAGTTTCTTAGCGACACATAACAAGAACGTATTAGTTGACTTTGCTGGTTCAGACGGACTTATTAGTATTGTTGATGACAAACGTCCAGCAGAATGGATTGCTTTAGAAGGACAGCCTATTTCTACTTTTTATGGTTATGTTGTAAAAGATGAAATCGCACCAGAATTTCTGAATAACCCAACTTTTCCAGTCAACGGACAATCACAAGATGTATATGTGAAAGACCTTAATGGTGACGGTGTCATTGATCCAGATGACCGTACAATTTTGGGTTCTCCATATCCAGACTTAATCTGGTCAGTGAACAATACCATTACTTTCAACGATTTTGATTTCAGTTTCATGTTCCAAGGTTCTCACGGAGCTGAGGTAAGAAATATTTCTTCTCAATATATCAACAACGAGTTTTCTAGTAATCAAGATTTCAACAGTGAGTTTGCTGATGGAGACTTAGTTGAACAACGTATCTTCACAAATGACGATATTCAAGATGCATCTTATGTTGCATTGAGAAACTTAAATTTGGGTTACACTTTCCCACGTTCTATTATGGGTAAGGCAAACATTCAAAAGTTGAGAATTTACGTGAGTGGTCAAAATCTCATTTACAGAATGGCAGACGGTTACACTGGTTTCAATCCAGAAGGTATCGACCAAGGATTGGGTAACCCTTTAACGTATGGTTACCAAAGAGGACCTGCGCCGATTTTCCGTACATTCTCTTTTGGTGTTAACCTTAATTTTTAAAAAATGCGTTTTATTGAGTGTTTGAGTTAATCAAATACAAGAAAACGATTAATATTTTTTGAAAAATCTTCTCGTGATGCGAGAAAAATTGTGATATAGAAAAGTAAAAGCCTAAAGAATAAATATTAGGTTTCTATTTTTCTATATCGCGAATTATAAGATTTTCAAAGAATTAAAATAAAATAGAACATGAAATTTAATTCAATAAAATCAATATTCCTTGGGGCAGGAGTCTTGTTATTTGCTGCAGGTTGTAGTACAGATAGCTTAGACTTAGCACCACCGTCTGCTATTGGTGACAACGGTTTTTATACTAATTCTGATCAGGTTGAAGGCGCAACAATCGCTATCTATGATGGATTGCAAGATTTGCCTATACGTGAATTTGCTTTAACTGAAATGCGTTCAGATAATACACGTACCAAGTCTAGTGAAGGAGACTGGGCTCAGTTTGAGTCTTTTACAGTAGAGCCTACTAATCAAGCAATTGGCACTTATTGGAATGCTAATTATAACGTTATTTTCCGTGCTAATCGCGTTTTGGAAAGTCTGGAAGCTGTAGCTGATGAAGGGTTGAAAAGTCAATTTGAAAACGAAGCAAAATTCGCTCGTGGTTTGGCTCATTTTAACTTAGTTAGAGCTTATGGAAACGTACCATTAGTAGACCAAGTTATTGTGCAAAACGATACTGAATACTTTGATAACGATACTCCTGAAGCCGTATTGACAGCAGTAATAGCAGACTTCAGAGATGCGGCGGCAGGCTTGCCTGTTGATGCACCTTTTGGTCGTGCTACACAAGGTGCAGCAAAAGGACTTTGGGCGAAAGCATTATTAACAACAGGTGATTATAGTGGTGCAGCATCTTTATTAAATGAAATAGTTTCTTCTGGAACATATGCTTTACAAGATGAATATGCAGATGTTTTCTTTTCTGAAGGTAATAATGAAATTCTTTTCGCTATTCCTTATTTGGATGATGATTTGAATGAGAGCCAAGACTTCTCTTTTGAAATGACAGTTGGAGGAGTTAGAAGTGGTTTGAATTTTATCACAGATAATTTGGCAGCAGCTTTTGACCCAGAAGATACAGAGAGAATTGCTGTTTTGGTCAATCCATTAGTCTCTGATGAGACGGGTAAATACTTAACTCGCTCTTCTGATGCACGTCTATGTGGTAATGACTGGATTGTTTTACGTCATGCAGATGTATTATTGATGCAAGCTGAGGCTATCCTAGCAGGAGCTGCTTCTACTACAGATGCGACAGCAGTTGCAGCTTACAATGCCGTCCGTGAACGTGTGGGTTTGAGTACAATCGAATCCGGAGGAGAGTTAACGAAAGAAATGTTGTTGTATGAAAGACGTATTGAGTTAGCTTTTGAAAATCACCGTCTGTATGATTTAGTCCGTTTTGGAAAAGCAAACGAAGTATTAACGGCCTTTGCAGCATCTGAAGGAAATACTTTCGGACCAACAGATTTACTATTGCCTATCCCGCAAGCACAGATTAATGTGAGCGAAGGTTTGCTAAAGCAAAATCCAGGTTACTAGAATAAGTTGACTCCTAGTGTTAGTTGTAATTAACACTAGGAACTACTCATCTTTCAAGTTTAATTAAATTAAGAAATGAAAAATATATCAACAAAAGCAGTGCAGTTTTTTACTGACAAGTCTTTTTTTCTCATACTTTTCGCCATGACAACTATGTTGTTTTCATGCGATACTTTAGAATTGCCCGAAGAAGGCTCTCTTCCTGATGAAACGCCACCAGAGGCGGTTTTTTCTGCTACCCCAAATGAGGCAGATTACCTAACGATTTCCTTTACTAACCTTTCGACTAGTGCGACAGATTATGCATGGGATTTTGGTGACGGTAATACTTCGACAGCGAAAAATCCAACAAATACTTATCCTGGAGCAGGTACGTACACGATTAGTTTAACCGCAACAGATAAATTGAATGCTACTAGTACTACAAGTCAAGAACTTGTAATCGAAGAGCCTTCAACAGCTTTCGTTCCTGTAATTTTAAATCCTGCTTTTGATATTCAAGGAGACGATGAATACCGTGATGGTTGGAGAAACTCTGGTTTAGGTGGTGTTATTCAAATCACATCAAGTCCAACTCACACTGGTGAAAAAGCAGCAAAATTGCCTGAAGACGGTAGCCGTATCGGTTACCAGGCTATTTCAGTAGAAGAAGATACAGACTATCAAGTTTCTTTTTACTACACTTTAAAAACTAGCCCAACAGGTTCTATTTCAGTATCTATTTTAGGGGGAGAAGTAAATGACCCAGCAGCAATTGCAGGAGCTACTATTGCTTCATTTACAGGTAGTGACCAAGCGGATGCAAGTACTTTTACGCAAGGAACTATTGAGTTTAACTCAGGAAGTAACACTACAGTAGCGATTTACTTTACTAACGAGGGGGCAGAAGGTCGTATTGACACTTTTGAAATAGAAGTACTGTAATTAAGATTCTTGGATAAATCCCGTAAATATGGTGAATTTGTTTTCATTCGCCACGGGGTTTGTCCAAGAATATTTTTTTAACAAACTTCTTAAGCGTCTCGGAGACTTCAACTTTTTTATTGTGAAAATACAAACTACACTTATATTATTTCTAGCTACAGTGATGACTTTTTGTAGTTGTAGCGATGACGAGTTAGTGCCTCCTACAGGAAATTATATTCCACCACTGGAGGAAGAAGAAACTCCCGAAGAAGTAGGAGAGGGTGATTTGTTGCCAGATATTGACTTGAGCAATTGGAAAGTAACACTACCTATCGGAAATCCATCTGAGGTGACACCTCCTGCTATATTGAATTACGCTAATAATGAGATATTAAAGGATTTTATGTACAACGACATGACCGATGGGTCCTTAGTTTTTTATACATATCCTGGGGCGTCAACGGCTAATAGTTCTTATTCTCGAACAGAGTTACGGGAACAGATGATACCAGGAAGTAATTCGACTAACTGGACTTTTGCACAGGGTGGTCGAATGCGTGGAACACTTAAACTCGATGAAGTTTCTACGGAGAGTAACGGTGACCCACATCAAGTTATTATCATGCAAATTCATGGTAGATTGACAAATGCGCAGCGTGATTTGATTGGTGAAGATGATAATAATGCACCGCCAGTGTTGAAAATTTATTGGCGTGATGGTCGTGTCAGAGTTAAAACGAAACAACTTAAAGACCTTAATGACAGCGATACAGAAAGTCTGTATACAGATGCTTGGGAAGATGATGACGGACGTTATTTTGGACAGCGAGTAGACAACGAGCAATTTACTCTAGAAGTTATTGCATCTGATGGAAGATTAGAGGTTATCATGAATGACGAAGAGTCATTTGTATACGATGATGTTCACATGCAACGTTGGGGAATTTTTGAAAACTACTTTAAAGCAGGAAATTATTTGAATACAACTGCTGACGATGCGTTTTCTCGTATAAAATATTACGAATTAGAAGTTACTCATAACTAGAATAATTACAATGAGATAGTTTCTCTTCCAGAGAATGTAACTTACTAATAAACTGTTTTCGATAAAAAAAATATGCAATTAAAGCTAAAAATATCTCTATTGATTTGCCTGTTTGGTGCAGCATTTTTCTGCTCAGCTCAGCAGCACCCTAATTTAATTTTAACAAAAAAAGGAGTGGAACTGATTCGCAATTCCAAAGCAACTGCACCGCTATTTGTCGAGGTATTAGAAGTAACAAAAGCCGAAGTTGACGCGGAAATTGAAGCAGGCATCTTCGTCCCCGTTCCAAAAGATATGGCGGGTGGATACACACATGAAAGACACAAAAAGAACTTTTTTATTTTACAAAAAGCAGGTAACTTATATCAAATCACGGGTGACGAAAAATATGCAGTTTACATTCGAGATATGTTTCTCGAATATGCGACTCTTTTTCCAAAATTAGGTTTGCACCCGACGATGAGGTCTTATGCGACAGGAAAAATATTCTGGCAATGTCTAAACGATGCGAATTGGTTAGTATATAGTAGTCAAGCATACGATGCTGTTTATGACTTTTTGACGAAAAAAGAACGTAAAAATTTAGAGAAAAATCTATTCAGACCTTTAGCAGATTTTATTTCAGTAGACAATCCAAAATTTTACAATAGAATTCACAACCACAGTACTTGGGGCAATGCAGCAGTTGGTATGATTGGTTTGGTGATGAATGATGAAGAATTAATACAACGTGCCTTATATGGTCTTAAAGATGACGGGCTGGATGATACAATGCTGGATAATGACGGTGGATTTATTAAAGTAGAAGGACAAAATCAAGCGGGCTTTTTGGCGCAATTGGATTACTCTTTTTCTCCAGATGGTTACTTTACTGAAGGTCCGTATTATCTACGTTATGCAATGACTCCATTTTTGTTATTTGCAAAATCATTGCACAACAACCGCCCTGATTTAAAAATTTATGATTACCGCGATGGAATTTTGAAAAAAGCAGTTTTCTCTCTCTTAGCTCAAACGGACGCAAACGGACTATTTTTTCCATTAAACGACTCGCAAAAAGGAATGTCTTGGAATGCGCGCGAAGTTATCGCTGCGGTTGATATTGCTTATGCAGACTTTGGAAATGACCCAGAGTTGCTATCTATAGCTGTAAAGCAAAACAAAGTCCTTTTGGACGGTTCAGGTTTCCTTGTCGCTCGCGATATAGCGGCAGGCAAAACGAAAAAACTTGTACAAAAATCAGTTGTTTATCGAGACGGAGCAGAAGGTGAGAAAGGGGGAGTAGCAATTTTAAGAGAAAATAATGTAGACGGTGGTGAGATTTGTGCAGTCGTAAAGTACTCTGCGCATGGTATGGGACACGGTCATTTTGATAAATTGTCGTACTCTTTATATGACGATATGGGTGAGGTAATTCAGGACTACGGTGCAGCACGCTGGGTCAATATTGACCAAAAAGGTGGCGGACGTTACTTGAAAGAAAACAAAACTTTTGCTAAGCAAAGTATTGCTCATAATACATTGGTCATTAACGAAGAGTCGCACTATGGAGGTAGTGTAAAAAAAGGGGAAGCGAATTCTCCCGATTTGTATTTTGTTGATATCGAAGATAAAGATTGTCAAATCCTTAGTGCAAAAGAACAACATGCATACGACGGAACAGAAATGCACCGCACACTCATTTTATTGCAAGATGAGAACTTTCGTAATCCTTTGTTTTTAGATATTTTTAGAGTAAAAACAGATAAGGAAAACCAATATGATTTACCTTTGTGGTTTATGGGACATCTCTTGTCTACTGACTTTGATTATGAAGCTAAAACAACAGAATTAAAAACACTCGGTACAGACCACGGATACCAACATTTATGGAAAGAAGCGGCAGGTAAACCTGCGAATGAAAGCCTACAAATGACTTGGTTTGGTAACAGTAGGTTTTATACACAAACGGCGGCGGCACAGAAAGACGATGAATTAATTTTCGCAAGGGGAGGAGCAAATGACCCTGAATATAACCTGCGTCATGACCCAGTTTTTATTCAAAGACGAAAAGCAAAATCCACTGTGTTTTTTAATGTCATCGAGTCTCATGGTAGATACAATCCTGTTTCCGAAATTCCTCTAAGCCCTTTTTCAGGTATTGAAAAAGCAGAGATATTACAAGATACAGATGCATATACTGTTACACGTTTGACGCATAATTCGGGTAAAATATGGACAGTAGCCATTGCTAATAACAATGCAGATAAAATGGCTAAACACGAAGTAAAAATCGGTGACCAAATTATAAAATGGACAGGTGTTTATCACCTTTCTAAAAAATAAATCTTTTTAGAAAGCGTCGATATAAAGTCGACTCTTTCAAGACATTAAACTTTTGAATAAAAAAGCTATGAAAGCAAGTAAGGAATTCCTTTTTGGAAAAGATATAGAGTGGGAAGTTATCAATCCATTATTGAAGCGACAAATCATGGGTTATGATGATAAAATCATGCTCGTCAAAGTGGATTTTAAGGCCGGCGGTGTCGGAGAATTACATGAACACCACCATTCTCAAGTTACTTACGTCGAAAGCGGCGAGTTTGAGATGACAATTGGTGATGAGGTGAAAACTATTCGTGGTGGCGATAGCTACTACATTCCACCACATGTACTGCACGGCTGTACTTGTACGAAAGACGGTGTTTTGATTGATGTATTTAGTCCACACCGCGAAGACTTCTTGGAAGGGAAGACTTATGGAGATGATAAGTAACTCTATTTAAGAAAAGTACCTAAGGAACGCGAAAAAAATAGATTCAGAATCTGAACAGGATTTTTTGCTCCCAATTTGCACTTTGAAAATCCTTATTTAGCTAGGCTATACGCGGTTTTCAGAGCCCAAATTGAAAACAAAACTTCTCTACTCAGATTCT
>CALDUB010000006.1 GCA_937923465.1 uncultured Saprospiraceae bacterium | reverse complement strand
TAATGTATAATCTTAACCAGAACGATGATACATAAGCCGCTTTGATGAGACGAAATTATACATTCAACAATAGACATATGCATTGAGTTCTCCACCAAATCGTATGAAAGTGACATGAAAAAAATAAAAAGCTAAGTTGTTACCTGATTTTAGTTTTTCATTTTTTTCCTGTCACACGATTTCGCAGAGAATAATACATTTAAAATATGACCGAAAAGCAAAAAATAGAACAACTCCTAATCCCCGTTTCTGACCCAGAAATCCCCGTCCTGAGCATCATGGACATGGGTATCGTGCGCGATATTGAAATCAACGGCAAAGACCTTTTGATTAAAATCACACCAACCTACTCGGGTTGTCCTGCTATGGATGTGATAGGTATTGATATCAAAATTGCCCTAGACCAAGCTGGTTATAAGACAAAAATAAAGCAAGTATTAGCACCTGCATGGACAACAGATTGGATTACAGCTGAAGGACGCCGCAAAATGGAAGAATACGGCATCGCTGCCCCATTAGAGGAAACTGCGGATAAAATGGCTCTTTTAGACGGAAAACGGATTGTGAAGTGTACAAATTGTGGCTCGACCAATACCAAAATGGTGAGTCAGTTTGGTTCGACAGCTTGTAAAGCTTTGTTTAAGTGTGAGGATTGCCTTGAACCGTTTGACTACTTCAAATGCTTGAAATAAAAGCTAATCAAAACGCCAGTGTCGGACACTTCAACCGACTAAAAGACACAGATTTAAGAATTAAAAAACGAACTTAGGATAGAATAGTGTCTGACACTTGTAACTGGTTTTCCTTTACAAGTGTCAGACACTGTTTTTTTCTAATTCAGGAAAAAATATATAAACTTACTGCCTTTTGTTAGGTGAAGTGTCCGACACTGGCAGTTAGTTGGCAAACAAAACAATAGAAATAAATGCAAGAAGCATACATCATAGACGGCATCCGCACACCAATCGGAAACTTCACAGGAACTCTCTCCACTATCAGAACTGATGATTTAGGAGCGCACGTCATCGCCGAACTGGTAAAACGCAACCCCAATATCCCAAAAGACGCCTACGAAGACGTCATCATGGGTTGCGCCAATCAAGCAGGTGAAGACAACCGTAATGTTGCCCGCATGTGTTCTCTCTTAGCAGGTTTGCCCTGGTCTGTCCCTGGTGAAACAGTAAATCGTCTGTGTTCTTCAGGACTTTCCGCTATCATCCACGCCAATCGTGCGATAAAAGCAGGCGACGGTGAAATATTCATCGCTGGTGGTGTCGAACACATGACACGTGGACCTTGGGTTATTTCAAAAGTATCCAAGCCATTTGGACGTGATGCACAGATGCATGATAGTAGTTTTGGTTGGCGTTTTGTCAATAAAAAAATGAAAGACCTTTACGGGACTGACGGTATGGGAATAACCGCCGAAAACCTCGTTGACATGTATAAAATCAGCCGTGAAGACCAAGATAAGTTTGCTTATTGGTCGCAAATGAAAGCTGCGGCGGCACAAAAAAGTGGTCGTTTGGCAAAGGAAATTGTTCCAGTTTCTATTCCTCAGCGTAAGAAAGACCCGATTGTATTTGACCAAGATGAATTCATAAAACCCAATACAAGTTTAGCAGTTTTGGGTAAACTCCGTGCTGCATTCCGTAAAGCGGAAGACGGCGGAACAGTTACTGCTGGTAATGCATCTGGCTTGAATGACGGTGCAGCTGCGACAATTATCGCTTCTGATGCAGCAGTCAAAAAATATAATCTCAAACCAATGGCGCGCATCGTAAGTAGCGCAGTTGTTGGTGTTGAGCCACGCATCATGGGCATTGGTCCAGTTGCGGCTTCTAATAAAGCTCTTAAGAAAGCAGGCTTGACCATGGATGATATGGATATCATTGAATTGAACGAGGCATTTGCGGCACAAGCCTTGGCCTGTACACGCGCTTGGGGATTGGCGGATGATGATGCGCGTGTTAATCCAAACGGTGGTGCTATTGCTATTGGTCACCCGCTCGGTGTGACAGGTGCGCGCATGGCGTATTCTGCGGCTTTAGAGTTGCAATTGACAGGTAAGAAATATGCCTTAGTCACGATGTGTGTGGGCGTAGGACAAGGATACGCTGCGGTTATAGAACGCGTATGAAAAAATCCCTCCGAAATTAACACTTCGGAGGGATTTTTTTATGATACTAAGTGGTCAATGATATCATCATTTCCTACTTCTTTAGGATTTGGTCCCCATTTGTTAGGACCTGGGTCACTGTCTTGAACAAACCATACCAATAGTAAAATACCAGCCAAAGGAATAAGAGCAATCAGGTAGTACCAGCCACTATGACCTGTATCATGTAAGCGACGTACCGCTACAGCCAAAGACGGTACAATTGAAGCTAAAACAACAAGTAAGTATAAAATGGGTGTTTCCCATAAAATCCCATCAATGACAATTGCTACAATAGCGAAAATCATCACAAAAAGTGTAAAGTACCAATACTCACTGCGACGCGCTCTGCCTTTAAAATCACCAAATTTTCTTAATGCTTGTAAGAAGTAATCCATTTTTTTTCGTTTTGTTAAGAGTTGAGAAATGTTTTGTAAGCTATAAATTTAGTATTTATTTGGAGAAATAAAAATTTTCATTCAAATTCTTAAAATAGAAATAACTCTAATCGTAAACAAGAAAATTGTTTTTAGTCTCGTAAAACAAGGTTTATTCTATCCATAGGAACAGATAAACAGCAGAACACCTCTTTGATTTCCAAGAAAAAATGACTAGATTTATGAAATATTAAATACTACCTACGACTCAACTTATTAGTTTTTTTCTAATTTTTCTATCTAAGACCACTTAAAATTTAAGTGCACATTGGGTATTATTTAAAACTCCTATTATGAATAAAATATTATTCATCTTGACTCTCCTTTTGGGGACAGTTTTCTCTGTCCATTCTCAAGAAAACACAGCTATTCTCTGCGCAGACGGTATCGATAATGACGGCAATGGACTCATTGATTGTGAGGATGAGCAATGCTTAAACTTAACGTGGGGCACTATTGGGTGTGAAATCTGTTCTGACGGAATAAGTTTTGCGGATGTACTTTTAGGCTCTTCCTCGGGATTTTTAGAGAGTACCGGTCCTTTGGGAGTCAATGATTGGCCTTCTGCTAATTCGGGCGTAAACAATCTATATCCTGGCGGTTACATAATAGTAGGATTTACCAATAATACGCTCACTAACTCAGGTACAAGTGACGAAGATTTGATTGTTTTTGAAATTGATAATAATCCTGAATTCACGATTATTTCATTACGCCCCGTAGATGAAAATACCATAAGTCTAATAACTGCTGCAGGCATTGAAGATACAGATAATGACACTTTTTACGAGTTTGGATTAGTTATGGGAGGCGTATCGGGTATAGATATAGACGCATACGTTCCAGGAACAGCCCCTAATACGCTACTTTTTGATGCTGCTAAAATATTAGATGCAAATGTATTTTCAACAGGTCCAGATGGTGCAGAAATTGATGCAGTCTGTGCTGTTTCTTATGTAGAAATTCCAGATTGTGCAGGTAATTTTCCAGCAACTTTTGCAATTGACGGCTGTGGAGAATGTTTGGCACTGAATGACCCTTTATTCAATCAGTCCTGCCCCGATTGTGCTGGGCTGCCAAATGGTCCTTTTATAATAGATGATTGCGGCAATTGTAACAATCCAATAAGTGACCAATTTAATCTTTCCTGTACGGATTGCATGGGAGTTGTTAATGGGACGGCAGTTTACGATGAGTGTGGTATTTGTCTTTTAATAGATGACCCCAGTTTTAATCAATCTTGCTTTGACTGTAATGGTGTTGTCGACGGTCCTGCTCTTATTGACCCCTGCGGTGAATGCATCAGCGTGAATGACCCTGCCTTTGGTCAATCTTGTGCAGATTGTGCAGGTACGGCTTTTGGTACCGCTATTTTGGATGAATGTGGCCTATGCCTTGAAGCAGACGACCCCAATTTCAATCAAGCTTGCACAGACTGTGCAGGGATTATTAATGGTACATCTGTCATCGACGGATGTGGCGTCTGTATTGAAATTGACTCTCCGGACTTTAATCAATCTTGTACAGATTGTCAAGGTTTTTTAAATGGTCCTTTGGTATTAGACAGCTGTGGCGTCTGCCTTTCTCCTAATTCTCCAGACTTTAATCAATCCTGTCTTGATTGCGCGGGTATTCCCTTAGGTGAGTCTATCATTGACTCTTGTGGATTTTGTCTATTACCTTCCGACCCTAATCTTAATAAAAGCTGTTTGATTCAAGTTTTCATTCCTAATGCTTTTTCTCCTGACTTTGACGGTATAAATGACCATTTTGAAGTGTATAAAGAAAATACGTCTGAGCTTTTTGTGAAGCACTATGCAATTTATGACCGCTGGGGAAATCAAATCTATCTGGCTGAAAATTTCAATTTTTCGGAAAGAGAAAATTGGTGGGACGGCAGCGTTAAACAAGGCATTGTTGACTCTGGTGTTTATATCTATGTGATAGAAATCACGGCGACTCAAACTTTAAGTACTGAATTGTTTGGTGGAGAAATTTCTGTTGTGAAATAATAGACTTTAAAAAGAGGAGAAGAATAACTTTCTGATAAGATGAAAGTTCTTCTTCTCCTATTATCAATCTCAAAGATTTCCCCTATCTTGTTGCAAACGAAAATAAAACCAACAAGATGAAAAAAATACTCTTCCTTCTTTTCCTAGCTTTACTAGCTTACGTCCTTTATATCCTCTCTTGCACAGGTGCTTTTCGCAGCATTGACAATCAATTTAAAGGCACAACTCTCGCAAAAATAGAAATCCCTGGCGTCGAAGATATTACTGTCGACGAAGATGACCATTTTGCCATTTTCATCTCTTATGACCGCGCTGCCGAACGCGACGAAAAGCCTTTTACAACGGGGATTTATAGTATGGATTTGCAAACAAAGGAGTTTACACCTAAGCTCATTTCTAGTGATTTCAAAAAGCCGCTTTTGCCACATGGTATTAGCCTGATTCAATTAGACTCCAATCATCACAAATTATACGTTATCAATCATGCAGAGGGCGAATTTATTGAGGTTTTCGACCTCTACAATCGAGATAGTCTTGTGCATGCTCAAACCTTGTCTGATGCATTAATTTACTCTCCAAATGATATTGTTGCTATCAATGAGACTCAATTTTACTTTACAAATGACACTTATAGTGGTTCTAAAATTGGAAAATTAGGAGAAAATTACCTAGGATTGCAATGGTGTGAAACCGTTTATTTTGACGGAAAAGATTATCGTGTTGTGGCTGATAATACTTCTTATGCCAATGGTGTTAATTACGATAAAAAACGCAACTTGCTCTACCTTTCTGGCGTGCGTGATTTTGGAATCAAGGTATATTCACGAGAGAAAAATGGTGATTTAAATTTTATTGAATCGATTTATTGTAATTCAGGTGTAGATAATATTGAGTTGGACAGTGAAGGAAATATTTGGATTGGATGTCACCCAAATGCCTTGGCTGCAGATGCCTATATGAAAGGAAATAGTGAAAAGTCCCCTTCTGAAATCGTCAAAATTACTTATCGTAATAAGGGAGATTATGATGTAGAAACGGTTTATATGAATGACGGTTCGGAAATGTCGGTTTCTACCGTTGCGGCGATTTATAATGATTTATTGTTGGTTGGAAATGTTTGTGATGAACACTTTTTTATTTTGGTTCTCCGCCAAATCGTGTGAAAGTGACATAAAAAAAATAAGAAGCTGTTTGAATTTAGTTTTTCATTTTTTTCCTGTCACGCGATTTGGCGGGAAACGGTTATTTTTTCATAAATCGCCCAACAAATACACCGTCAAATTCTAAAAAATAAGCGCCCTTCACTAGGAAGGAAATATCAATTTGATGTTCAGAGGTGGCATTCGATAATATCCCAGTTTTCATCATCCTTCCTGTCAAATCCCAAATTGAGTATTTGTTGACTTGATAATTATCTAAGTCCATTTTAATAGTCAATTTATCAGAACTCGGATTTGGATAAAGAATAATATCTTCTGATACTAACGGATTATCCGTATCATCCAGAAAGCCTAAGACTTTAAATTGCCTAACAGCGTAATTTGCCAATCCAAACTCATCATTTGCCTTAAAAACGACCTGGTATGGCTGTGCGCGAACATGTTCTTGCTGAACTTCCCAACTAAAAACAGCATTAACCGTATTCTCATTTTGAGTTGACACTTCAAAAGTCGCTGGCGTTGAGAAAAAATTATACAAGCCAGAGGTCGAACTCAGAATAAGAACTTGCTCTGCATCCAAGTCTGTTGCCGTAATTTCCATATTAATAACATCTCCCACATTCACGTTAATGACTTCCTCATTGGCACCAAAATCTGTATTGATATTACACAGCAAATTCGGCATTTCCAATACCAGAATTTGCATATCCCTAACCGTTCTATTATTCAAAACACCGTCCCGATAGGTCAATATTTCAAAAGCGATATTGTACTCCCCTTCCACTTGTGGCGTACTCCAATCTAACAAGCCAATCGTTTCATCAAAAGACAAAATATTCTCATCTCCCGCACCAATTTCAGTTACTTCTGTGTAATCAGTTACAGATTCTCCCGAAGACATCAGTGGCGTCACCAAACGATAAGCGACACTATCTCCTTCTTCATCGAAAGCATTCAAAGCATGAAGATAAGGCTCTCCCAGAAAAGCAATATCAATCGGTTCTTGTAAAATAACAGGAGAATTATTGACTTCCGAAGACAGTGTAAATTCAGTTTCTAGATGAAAAGGAATATTGTCTGAAAGTCCGTTATTTACATTCAAAACACCCATATTTCGGTTCGGGTCAGTCATAGAGAGCATGTAATCTCCAAAGTCTGCATAAGTATGAATGATGATATATTTATTCCGCTTAAAATCATTCCCTAGCTCTTCTCCATTTTGATTGGGTCCATTCGTTCTATAGACAATATCGCAATTGCCGTCACCCCAGCAAACTGTCAAACTGTCTCTGTCTGCCATGGTGCTACTTGCTTTGGTAAAGGTCGTCACAGTGGCTTCTATAGTCAAGTCGTCTGTTTGTATGTAAGTGATTTCGCCAGAGCGATTGTGCGTGGCGAAAAGGTAGGAATTTGACAAAAGGAATAGTGTAGAAAGAAGTAATTTATTCATGCTCAGTTTTTAGATTTTAATACTAGTACACTGTAACAAAAGTTTATTTAAATTTAAAAAGTATTCCAAGGCGGCTTTAGCCCCTTGTTTACTTGATGCAAGGGGCTAAAGCCGCCTTGGAATAATTATAACTTACTTTTGTTACAGTGTACTTATTTACAAACAAGTCTATTTATTTGAATAAAAGATATGCCATATTTACTTTTCGCAATTGCACTGATAACCAGCACTTTATTTTCTTTTAACAAATACAAATATGGCATATCTAAACTCCAAAATAAATTTGTCCGACCACTTGATTGCAATATCCAACAACATTTTCATTGAGTCACAAAAAATCGAGCAAGCACAAGAAAATTAAGACGAAAAGAATGAAAAAAAGATACTTACATTAATCACTAACCATTCTAAGGAACGCGGTATAAATAGGTTCAGAATTTGAGTAGAGACGTTTTGTTTTCAATTTGGACTCTAAAAACCGCGTATACCGCGTTCCGAGCATCGGAAGCCTAGCTAAATAAGGATTTTCAAAGTATGAACGAAGTGGTGCGTAGCAAAAATGATTTAGTAAATAATTTTAACGTAGTGAACCGCTTGCGGACGTGCGGGTAAAGGAGCAAAAATCCTGTTCAGATTATGAATCTATTTCTGTCGCGTTCCTTAGAGTAAAATATGAGATGTTAAACTCTAGGAATAACACAATTTAGAGGTAGTATAAAGTAGCATTTCAAGGATTTAAACGACATTTTTTAAAAATATAGTGAACTAATTTGGTTTATTAGATGTCTTTACATTAAATTTGCGTTATAATTAAGATACAGAGTGATTTGATATTGTAAAGTAATTGGCGTATCTTGTTTAAAATTAGACTAAAGATTTCCTGAACAGGAGTTTTATATGGGTTTTAGGTGTTTTTGTGGGGAAGCCGTATGGTTTTCCCACTTTTTTTGTCCATATCATATCTCGAAAGTCCTATTTCGAATATTCTGCAACTCGAAGTTCCTCTTTCGAGTCCCTTTTTTAGTTTTCAAAACGAGAGTTTCGGTATACAGTATAGGTCGGCACAACTTTCGCAGTTTATTTTCGTTTCTATAAAGTACTATTTTCACAAAAAATATTGGCAATGAACTGGAAACTACTCTTATCTTTTCTCCTCGTTTTTTCAATGTCTTTCGCTCTTTCCGCACAATCTGAATCAAAGTTGGCTCAGCAATACTATGCGGATGGCGAATTTGAAAAAGCAGCAACTTTATATGAAAAACTATATAGTGGAAACGCTCGTAATGATTATTTCTTTAATAGATACATCGAATGTCTGTTGTCTTTAGATGCTTATGAGTCCGCAGAAAAAGCAATAAAAAAAGAGTTGAAGAAAAATCCTAATAAAGTGAATTTATATGTCACTTATGGTAATATTTACGAACGACAGTTTAATGATGCCGAAGCACAAAAGCAATATGAGCGCGCTATTAAGGAATTGCCAGCAGATAGATTTACAACAACAAAACTCGCTAATGCATTTATCGGCTTGACAAAATATGATTTAGCCGCGGCGACTTATGAAAAGGGGTCTAAACTGCTGAAAGATAATAAAGTTTTTGCCTACAACTTAGGAGATTTATACCGTCGAAAAGGGGATACGCCTAAAATGTTGGAAAACTACCTTAACTCGCTCGATGCCAATCCAGGCAGGTTAAATTCTTTACAAACTACTTTTCAGCGCTATTTGACAGAAGAAGACTTTGTCGAATTACAAACGCAATTATACAGCCGTATCAGTTCGACTCCTGATGCAATGCACTTTCCAGAATTGTTATCATGGGTTTTCATCCAGAAAAAAGATTACCGCAATGCCTTGCGTCAAATGAAAGCTTTGGACAAAAAATTAAATGAAAACGGTGGACGTGTTTTTGGTCTTGGTGGTATTGCGATGAACGCGAAAGATTATGATGCCGCAGTTGCTGCTTATGAATATATCGTGGCTGAAAAAGGAGTAACTTCTTCGTTCTATATTGATGCGAAGCGTGAATTACTGCGCACAAAACGCTTAAAAGTCACCTCTGGTTTTGATTATACAAAAGAAGACTTACTCATTTTAGAGAGCGAATATGAAGCTTTTTTAGAAGAGTTTGGTTGGTCAAAAACCACTGCGAGTATTGTAAAAGAATTAGCAGATTTTGAAGCGTTATACTTAAACGACATCGACAAGTCTATCAGCATTTTACAACGCATGATTGAGTTCCCTGGTATTAATATAAAAATGCAAGGGGAAGCAAAAATAGCTTTGGCTGATTACTATTTGATTAAAGGAGAAATCTGGGAATCTACTCTCCTCTACTCCCAAGTTGACAAAGCATTTAAGGAAGATTTATTAGGACACGAAGCGCGTTTTAGAAATGCGAAATTGTCTTACTATAATGCAGATTTTGAATGGGCACAAGCGCAATTTGATGTATTAAAAGCTTCTACGTCTAAGCTAATCGCTAATAATGCCTTAGATTTATCCATTTTCATTATGGACAACTTGGGCTTAGATACGACGACAACTACGCTACAACTTTATTCAGATGCAGAGTTATTGACTTTCCAAAATAAGTTTGACCAAGCTTTTGCAAAATTAGACTCTATCACCACAGGTTATCCTGAACATGGCTTGAAAGATGATGTCTACTATGCGAAAGGTCAAATCTATAAAAAGCAGAGAGATTATGTCAATGCGGCTGTTATGTTCGAAAAAATCATCGCAGAACATGCTGAAGATATTCGCGCCGATAATGCGCTGTTTGAACTAGCAGAGATGTACGAGAATGAAGCACAACTCAATGATATAGAAAAGGCGAAAGAATTGTATGAAAAGGTTTTTATTGACTTTTCGGGAAGTACTTTTGCGGTGGAAGCGCGGAAGAAGTATCGGATGTTGCGGGGAGATGATATTTAAATAACTATGAACTATGAACGGTTTAACTATGAACCACGTCTCAGTAATATTAAAGATACTTCCCTGAGACTTCGTTCATAGTTAGCCTGTTCATAGTTCATAGTTATTTTCCCATGTTTCCCTTTTTCGTCAAAATTGAACTTCTGATTAACTTCATCACTTGCGTGACATCAGAATTTATAGAGTTGTATTGACTCTCATTTATGTAATCAGTCTTATAAAGTAAATCAAGCCAATATTGAGTTTCTGCCGTTTCTTTCTGTCCTATCGCTAATTTATGGATAAAATCTGCATCACTTTCCGAATTTTTAGCTTCACGTACCATCGCACCAGGATTTGTCCCAGACCGTAGAATCTGCTTACTTAAAACAAATTCCTTTTTTTCGTTTCTCAAAAATTTACAAAGATTAACTATTCTAACTGCCATATGAAATGACTTCTCTTTTATTGGGTCGAATCTTTTAGGGGGATGTTGGTTCATTGTTGTGTAGTTTTAATAATTATGGAAATAACGGTGAAGATAACTATGAATTATGAACGGTTTAACTATAAACTGCATCTCAATAATGCGTTTTGATGAGACGCAGTTCATAGTTAGCCTGTTCATAATTCATAGTTCATAGTTCATAGTTAAATCCGTTCATCGTTATTTAAGAAGCTTAGATTTCAACTTCGCAGGCAAAGCATCCTTATGCACAAGTACCCCCACCGTTTTCAATTGAAAATACGCCTCTGACATATACAAAAACCCTTTGTGGTCACTGATTTCTCCCCAGCTATTCTTAATCAAGTAATACTTCGTTCCATTTTGGTCAACTGCCGTGCCTGTTAAGTGCATCAAGTGGTCATCTGTCGTCGAGTAACTCATAAAAGTAGATTGGCGGTCAGCTTGAGAAATTACCTTTTCTTTGCCTGGCATCGTATACAAGTCTTCACGTTCCTCATCTACAGGTACAATTGCAATTCCTTCTCTTGCATTAAATCCTTTCTCACTCACATCTCCGTCCCATGCCACAGAATAACCTTTTGAAACAGCGTTTTCAACCACCGCTTGCAAGTCTTCCAAAGGCACATTATAGTAAGAACCATTGCTATAGTTATCTGGAATTTCTAAAACGAAAGACTCGTAAAATGGGTGATGCGTGTAAGAAGTCAACTCCACATAATCATCTGGATTGATGCCCAAATCCTTTGTGAATGTTTCTGTATTTTGTTGTTTCCCTGCGTATTCAAAGCTTTGTGGCACTTCGCCCATATAAGCATCCAAAATACCTTCAAACCCTGTCATCCACTTTGTACTCAAGCGTTTGCTTTTCATAATACCATCCAGATATCCTTTCAATCCTTTTGATAATTCGCTGTGGTCATGCTTGGTTTCGTCGCCAACTTTTCCGCTATAAATAGCCTCAGGTAAAATACCACCTGTCTTGAAAGCACGCATCACATCGTGATTCAGACTGCCTTCGCTAAATTGTGCTTTGCCTTGACGCAATACATAATTCATCGCTTTATCTTTATAAATATTACGAACGATAAACATTTCGGACAAGTCTAAATTGCCTTTGCCTTGACGGATTAATTCACTTTCTAAAAATGAAACGGTGCTGAATGACCAGCAAGTTCCAGTACGGTCTTGACTTTTGACAGGTGTGCAAGCGACGTTTTCTTTGACCTCAAATTTGTAGGTTGACGTTTTGTTTAGCTCTACTTGTGCAGAGAGATTTATCGTTAAGAAGAGAGAAAAGAGAAGGATGATTTTGTTCATTATTATTATATTTTATGATGTTTTTTATGCAATTGGAATAGATTATCGACTACTAGGGTAACGGTCATTTTAATTTCAGAGTATCCAAAATGTTTATTCATATCGCTAACTTAGACAGAACGGAATGCCCGTTACCTTTTTCCTAAATGAAATTGTAAATTGACTAAGGTATCGGGCACTGATTTTTGCTTAGTCGTAAGATATATCGTTGACAGTACCACTTTTTTTTAATTAAAGTGACCGATACCAATGATTTTGGTTATTTTAATATTCTACAAAATTTCCTATCATTCTCAATAAGAATTTTTACGCCTTGATAGTACAGAATACCCGCAGAGATTATACTTCGTCGTAAAATTACAAGCGTTGGTAGGGAAAAACTTTCAAAGTGTTCCCAATTATGGTAGGTTTCGGTATTGATTTTAACATCAGTTGTTTTATTGGATTAAAACATATATCCAACAACACAAACTTAATAATTATCATTGACAAGTTGGAAAAATCATCAGCAGCATTTTATAAAATGACATTACTCCAGTCATTTAAGTGCGTGACACTATTTATCTGGGTATTTTGAGAGGATATTTTTCCGCTATTTTCCTCTAAAAAATAGTTCCGTAACTACGGCTATGCAACGATTTTTTAAAGAAAACTATCGAAAAAACCTCTCTCTCAAATTTACCCACATAAATAATGTCACGCACTTAGTTGCCTGATTATCAAAATTGAAAGAGAATATATTTTGACGATAAACTTTACAAAAGACTGAAAATCAAAGTTTTGCGTTATTACATATTCAAAATTCTTCAGTTAAAATTCCAAACTTAGAACGATTATTGCTTAACTTTGTCGTACAACTGTTTTTCACAAAACTAAAAACCATAAACAAATGAGTAAAATACGTCTCACTGGTCTTTCCAGATTTTTGATTGCTCTTTTTTTAGCATCTATTGTAGGATTTCTTATTTTCAAATTTTCACCAGGATTAAAAGTCGAAGAGTCTAAGCAACTCGAAGGTATAGAAGTCTCAGATAATGATGTAAACAACATCATGGACGCTTCGGAAATCAAAACGCCAAGCGACAATCCTTCAAAAGTACAGTCCGAAAAACCTCTTACTCGCATAGCTGCTTATGCATGGAATGCACAGTCGGGTATCATCGTTGCCAACGGTGGACCGCGCACGACTGAAGGTTCTATGATGGAAGCTAATGGCGTTAATTTGGAAATCATCAGACAAGATTGGTTGTCAGAATTGCGCAACTTGCAGATGAAATTCGTCCAAGAATACGACCGTGGCGAGAAACATCCTAAACAAGGTGTCTTTGCTATCATGATGATGGGGGACGGTGCGCCTTACTATATCAGTTCGGTACAACAAGCATTGAATGACAAATATGGACCTGACAAATACCATGTACAAGTCGTAGGTTCTGTTGGATTAAGTTACGGTGAGGACAAACTTATCGGACCTCCAAAATGGAAAATGGACCCGCAAACGATGAAAGGTGCCCTCGTTTCTACAGTAATCGGTGACGGTGACTGGGTGACGACGGTAAACTATGCTTTCGCCAATGGTATCAAAGTAAATCCTGACCCAAAGACATATGACCCAGACGCGGTTAACTTCTACCCTTCTGCTAATGATGATTACATCGAGTCTGCAAAAGAATTGATTAAATCTCAAAAAGAAGGTTGGACTATTCCATTGAAAGAAATCAAAGACGGTAAATTGACAGGTAAAACTGTAGATAGAAAAATCGACGGTTGTGCGACTTGGACACCGGGTGATAAAATGGTTTTTGATGCCTTAAATGGTTTCACGGACATCGTTTCTACCAAAGAATTCAACAATCAAATGGCAACAACTGTCATTGCTGTGAAAGAATGGTCTGAAGACAATCCAGAGATTGTTAGCAATATTTTAAAAGCATCTTACACTGCTTCTAACCAGTTGAAGCAATACGACAACTGGAAACAACGTGCAGCAGAGTGTGTAACAAAAACATACGAAATGGAAGATGCAGCCTACTGGGCAGCGATGTTTAAAGGTCAAAAAGGCGAAAAAGGTGGTATCTCTTACAACATGGGTGGCTCACGCGTATTCAACCTTGCAGATGCAAAGCAATACTACGGTATGACAGACGGTGTCAATCGTTACAAATCGGTTTACGACCAAGTTTCATACTACATCAAAGAGTTGAACCCAGCAGGTTTCAATCAAAATGTGAAGCGTATTGTTCCTTATGATGAAGCAGTAAACTTGAGCTTTGTCAAAGCTGTCAAAAATATTGACGCAGGTGAAGCCTATGTAACGGATTACACGAAAAAGGCAAAAACTGTCTTAGCATCGGGTGAATGGCGCATCAACTTCGGTTCTGGTAGAGCAAACTTGCAAAATGGCGCAACGGACGTTTTAGAGCAAATCTTCAACCTATTAGTACAAGCCGAAGATGCAAAATTAGAATTGATTGGTCACACGGATAATGTTGGAAACCGCGACTCAAACTTCGCACTTTCACAGTCTCGTGCAGAAGCAGTCAAAACGTACTTAATGCAACGTGGTATTCCTGCTTCTCGCTTTCAAAAAGTAGAAGGAAAAGGACAAGACCAACCTGTCGCAGACAACAATACAGCTGCGGGTAAGGCGAAAAATCGCCGCGTAGTTGTTACACTTCTTAAGTAAGGTTGAGGGGTTGAGAGGTTACCATTCTAACGAGTGCGAACCTCTCAACCCAATAACCCACAACTCTCATTTCCAACCGTCCGCCGTCAAGCGAAGCGGCCATCCACCGTCAACCGTAAAAAATGAATATAAAATCTTGGTTTCGTCCCTTCGAGAAACTATCTAAGCAGCACAGTACTCTGATTGCTGCGATATGGATAGTTCTGCTTTTGGGCTTTTGGTTTTTCGGAACATCTGGAGAAACTAAACTTTTCCCTCCGCCAGATATGGCTTGGCAAGGATTTAAAGACTTGTATCAGGAAGGTTTGGTAGTACATATTATTTCGTCTTTGTGGCTTTGTCTGCAAGCGACTATGATTTCCATTGCTTTTTCCTTGTTTATGGCTTATTTGTATCCGATTCCTGCGTTTCGACCCGTGGTGGCGATGCTCTCGCAGATGCGTTATTTGCCATTGACAGGTATTACTTTTTACTTAGCAATGGTGGTGAGTAATGCACGTACCATGCAGATTTGGGTCTTGGTTATCTTTATGAGTTTGTATTTTATTACTTCCTTAATGGGCGTTTTGAAATCCATTCCGCAGGCAGAGTTAGACCATGCGCGCTCGTTGGGCTGTAGTCGTTGGGAGGTCTTGTGGGAAGTAGTGATAAAAGGGCGATTGGACTATGTGATTGAAGTTTTACGTCAAAATCTAGCGATTACTTGGATGATGTTGGTGACTGTAGAGTCTATTTTAATCGCTGCTGGTGGTCTCGGCGTTTTGATAAAGAATAGCGATAAATTTATGAATCATGGGCGCATTGTTGCCTTGCAGATTGTAATTTTATTGGTTGGATTGGGAATTGATTGGTTTTTGAATTTTCTGAGAAAGTCGATGTTTCGATATTCGAAGTTGTAAGTTTAGTTATTGTCAAATAACATAATAACCAATAACACAATAACTAATAACCAACCAGCAATGAACTACAACGAATCAGCAGAAACTATCTTAGCCGTCGAAAATCTCAGCGTAGAATACGACGGAAAAAAGATTATCCAAAATATAAACCTAACAGAGAAAGACGTTTTGCGTCCAGGCGTGATACAAGGGCAGACTTTGGCTTTTGTGGGGCGTTCGGGGCGTGGAAAATCTACATTTTTTCGGAGTTTGGCGGGCTTAGAAACACCGACTACTGGAAAGGTTTTGTTGTCTGACTTGTCGAAAGAACCAGAAAATGGTTATCCCCCTTTGAAAGAAGTGGAGGAAGGCGATGTAGGTTTTGTTGACCAAAAGTATACGCTGTTTCGTCATAAGACGATTATTCAGGCGATGGAATTTGCCATGCGCAAAGTTGATAAGACGAAAGCAGAAAAACAGAAAATTATCAATACCCATCTGCGTGATTGGGGATTGGAACAAGTGAAGCACCAATATCCAAATGAGCTTTCAGGCGGTCAGCGTCAACGTACAGCTATATTGGAACAAGTACTCAGCTCGACCAACTATATCATCTTAGATGAGCCATTTTCAGGCTTAGACGTGGGAAATATTCAGAATGTCATCAATGCCTTTAAGCTCATTAATGAAACGCATGAGTTAAACACGATTATCTTTTGTACGCACGATATCGAATTGGCAGTACAATTGGCAGACACAGTTTATGTAATTGGCTATCCTACTCTCGAAAACGGAAATCTAGAAATGATAGGAACTATTGTTGAAACTTTTGATTTGAAAGAAAGAGGATTGGCTTGGCGCGATGCTTTTACGGCTCAGCATATTGAGGTGGTGGAAGAAGTGAAGAAGGCGATTTTGAATAGTTAACTGACGGTTGACGGAAAATAGAACGGTTCTTTCGATGTTGTGTCGAAAGAACCGTT
>CALDUB010000005.1 GCA_937923465.1 uncultured Saprospiraceae bacterium | reverse complement strand
TCATCTCCGTCAGGAAATGCTTGCACAGACTCGTACAAGTAGGTATAAGCACGTTGGTCTTTAGAGGTCAACTTGCCGATAGTAGGTAGAATATTCTTAAAGTAAAAGTTGTAGCCTTGTTTAAAAGGGAACATAGTAGGGCGAGAGAACTCAAGAACGACTAATTTACCTCCTGGACGTAATACGCGATTCATCTCACGCATTCCTTTCTCTAAGTTTTCAAAGTTACGCACTCCAAAAGCGACAGTGACAGCATCAAAGCTATTATCGTCGTAAGGCAGATTTTCAGAATCTCCCAAATCTAAACGAATCGTATTTGACAATCCTTTTTTCTCAATTTTCTTGCGTCCAACCTCCAACATTTCATGCGAAATATCCACGCCTGTAATGAAGTCTGGCTGCAATCTTTTCTGCGCTTCCAAAGCGACATCACCTGTACCCGTTGCGACATCCAAAACTTGCTTAGGATTTAATGACCGAATTTTTTCAATCATTTTCTTCCGCCAGATAGTATCAATACCAAGAGACAAGACTCTATTGAGTAGGTCGTATTTTGGTGCAATATTGTCGAACATTTTAGAGACTTGCTCCTTTTTGCTACTATCTGGTTCGTATGGTTTAACTACTTTTTGCATAGTTGACTGTGGTCGATTTGACAGTTGACGGTATGCGCGAAAACGGTCAGGTTATAAATATTAAGTTTCAAATATTTCTGAAAGATAAGAACACAAAGGTAAGCAATGAAATCCCGAAAAGTTCATGAAATATTACGTTCATTCACTTAAACGGCGATAATTTGACGAAAAGCAACTGTTAAGAAGAGTCGTACCTTGTAAGTCGTACCTCTTAATTTACCTTTTTCTTACCACAAAGCCTTTCCCGACGGAGTATTTAGAATTTTTAAAAAGTGCATAATCCAACTTAATGAAAGCATCAGTCAAAGCGACTAAGCCAGGTTCATTGGTAGAAGGACGTAGCTTTACCTTCTTTTCCTCTTGTCCCGAAACATTACCTGCATTGTCTTTAAAAATGCGCTGAATAATACCCGTCCAGTAAACTTCGGAAGCCGCAGTTAAATATCCACTCAGGTTTTTCTCTTTTAAAACCTCCATACCATTTTTCTCTGCCCAAGCTCGAAATTCTTCGCCATTTATCAAATATTCATGCCCAAAAGCATAAGCGCCTTGCGCAATTTTTTTATCGGTAAAATTGCTGAGTATACGATTGATAGGGTCATAGGTCCAAGGAAAGAAAAGCTGAGGAAAACTAATAAAAGCAATACCTCCAGGACGTAGTACACGTCCAATTTCTTCGGTCATACGCTCAGGTTGACCGACATGCTCCATAACATCTACGGAGACTAAAAGGTCAAAAGTATTATCAGGAAAGGAGAGTTGCAAAGCATCGTCAGTCTGATAGCTCGTATTGTCTAGATGTGCATTTAATTGCTGCGCAAATCGGATATCATTCTCATTAATATCACAAGAAATCAATTCTTTGGTACGCGCGGCAATCATTGGGTCATAATCACCTTCACCCGTACCCAAATTTAGCGTTTTATTAAACGTTTTATTTGTTCCAAAGTCTGCTAAATTTTCTCTCACGAAAAGATAGCGATTGCGATAGGTTGGGAAAAGAAGTTTGTAATTCAAAATATTTTTTTTCAAAAAATATTTTAACTATGAACTATGAACGATTCAACAATGAACCCCGTCTCATCAAAAGTGATAGGGAGACGGGGTTCATTGTTAGACCGTTCATAGTTCATAGTTAAAACGTTCATGGTTCATAGTTAGCGCAATTACTTGACTGCGACCCGCACAGACTGCACACCACCTGTACTCGGCAATATCTGTAAAAGGTAAGTTCCTTCTTCCTCTGGTGCTTTGAAGTAGTGTGTATTATTTCCACGTAAGAGCGCGAGAGACTCATTTTTGATTTGCTTGCTGCGCATATCAAATATCTTAAAGCCCACGTTTTGGTTAGTAGGACTGACTATTTTAAAGTAGGTCGTTTCACCGCCGACGACGGGTTCACTTTGGATATTAAAAGTGAAGGTTTTAGGTGTATTTCCGTTGACATTTTTGATTTCGAAGGTTAGTTTATTCTCGCAGCCTTCATTATCATAAATAGTTACGCTATAGTCGCCCGCTTGTAGACCGTCGATACTATTCGTCGTACCTCCATTGCTCCATTCGTACAAATAAGGAGCAGAACCACCCAAAATATTATTGATTTTAATTGCTCCATTGTTGCCTCCGGAGGTCACTTCATCACTAAGTGAGATACCCAAAAATACTTCTCCTTGACTCTTGATATCAAACTTTTCGTAGCTTTGACAGCCTTCCGCGTCAGTTATGACCAACTCATAATTACCAGCTGCTAATCCACGAACATTTTGTGTGATGGCGCCATTTGACCAGATGAAAGAATAGGGCTCAGTCCCTCCGAGGACTCTAATTTCGATGCGTCCGTCATTTGCCCCAGGGCAAGTAATCGGGAAAGTCTGACTACCACCCATACGCAATTTTTGCGGCTCATTGACCACAAAATCTTCACTAACTAATGGACAGGCTTCTGAGTCATAGACCGTTACATTGTAAGTGCCGCCAGATAGATTAGTCAGGTAAGTTGAGTTGCTGCCGTTGTTCCATTTCATGCGGTAGTTGCCATTGCTCCCTTTTACGTTTAACTTGATGGCTCCGTCTTTTTCACCTGCACAGCTAATGTTTCTAAGGTCAATATCTGTTAATTGTAGAGGAGATTGATTGTCAATGACGACATTTCCGACACTGAGTAGCGTATTGGCTGCACTAAAGTTATCACGTAAAATTTCTATTTTCGTAGGATATTCACCGAACTCTAAACGAGTCGTTTCGCTATTTTTTCCATTGGCTAAAAACTGGAGTCTACAGATAACTGTACCGTCCTTGACAGAGGTTCCTCTTTGCGAGATAGTTGTCCAAGCCATACCCAATTTCCCCTCATTGCGATAGCGAAACCCACAGCTATTTTTGTCTAAACCTGATAAATTAAAATCTGTCGCCCCTAAGAATTGTAAAATATCTTCGTCCCATTGAATGCTGAACTGAAAACCCATGATACGACGAAACTCCTTGACCGTTAAGTCTACAAAAACTGTATCACCTGTCCCACAAGACACCTCATCTGAGAGTTCAAAAACGGGATTAATATCTAAAGGCGGGTCATTGGGAAATTTTTCTGCACTCACCAAGTCACCCGTTTTGATAGCTGTAAAATCTAAATTTTTGATGTCTTCTTTTACTCGATTTATACCATGACTTTCAGGAATTCCGACCTTGAAAGGGTCTCCATAACTTGGGAAATCATAACCTTTCGTCACAAATTGCCACGCGCCATTTCCCATAAAAGTAGTATCAGTATGCAGAATAGCATCGCGCATTTTAGACATATCAGAGGCTGTCAAAAAATCAGAATAATTAGCATCTGCAGCAATTTGTATCCAAGGGTCTTTGAGTAGTTTTGTTTTCTTTAGTCCACGTTGCAAATACGCCATGTCTAACACTGTCACTCCGCGAGATGCTTGTGCATTTAGGCGTGGCGAAAACTTATAGCTTTCATTTTTGACCAAGCCGTCTACCTCGTAAAAACCATTGGCATCAGTAGTTGCTACAATATCTCCTTTTTCTAAAATTTCAACACCTTCTAAAGGTTCACCACTGCGAGTTTTTACAAATCCAGTTGCCGTAAATCGACCGTCGAAAGGTTTGATATATTTACCACCACCACCACTGATATTCAGAGAGTTAACGCTCATTTCGGCATACTTCCAACCACTAAATAAACCTGGAAACCAAGTAGGCGCGGCACCTCTAGGAGAATGATGAAGTGTAAACGTTCCTCCATTTCTTTTGGCACTTTCTGAAAAAGGATGTGAACTAATATCTGAAATAGTAAAGAAGTTTAAATCCTCAGGTTTAGTTACTTTTTCTTCTAATACTGCGACACTATTTGCTACATCTTTAATATCTTTTTCATTGAAATAAAAACGAATACGTAAAGTTGTATCAATCTCAAGCGCACGTTCTATTCTAAAATAACGATTAAAAACAAACCAACGATGCGTATCTTCTACGTAGTCGGCAGCAGTTAAATCTTGGGCAGATTTGCCATAGCTTCCCAGTAAACCAGAAGTAACAGTTAAACCTTCTTTGACAGAACCAATATTTGCTTCGCCTGCATGTACGGAGAGCAAAATTTCGTTATTAGAACTACTATAAAAGTGAGTCCAACCTGCCTTATCTGTGATTTGGCTATCTGCAATTTTCAGCTGTCCAGGTGCATCAATAATCTTGAAGTCCGGCAACTGTTGTGCGGATAATAGAAGTGTAAAAAAAGAAAGAAATACGGGGAGGAAAGCTTTCAACATAGGGAAATATAATTGTATCGAAATTCTTATATGTTTGTAAAGTTTAATGCTTGCAATTTGGGTTCCGGAAAAGAGAATTGCAGCATATATTTTACGCAAAGGTAAGAGGATTTGTTGTGGAAAGGGTTAAAACATATTAAAAAAATCCTTCAAAGGTTGCTTGTGCCCTTGAAGGATTTTGTAATTGTATCAGAGAATAGGCTTGTTACTTCAACGCCCGATAAATTTGCTTTTCATGATTTCTAAAATGTGCATCAAAAAACTGCATCATTCCGTCTATTGACAAACGACCACCGAGTGGGTGTTTGTAAATCTCCTTATCTGTATATTCTTGCGGTAATTCTTGGATAAATTTGGCTAAATTAATCCGTTCTGCTAACCAAATCTCACGAACATTTGCAAGTGTATCTTCCGTTGGCAAAACATCACCACTAATCATCTTAGGCGCGGGTGCTTTGAATGGAGAATTGAGATAAAAGTTCACAAATTTCGTCCGAATAGCTGTCCCAATACCCACCTTTTTTAACTTTGGATTAAAGCTTAATTTCTTCTCACAATACATCCGTGAATACTTCTCAGACAATATCAAATGATGCAAAACTTGGATGGCAGACCAACTATCAGGAGTAGGCTTTTTGCAGAGCTGTTCTGTTGAGTAATTTTCAAGGTCTGCTAATAGTTTGTTTAGCTTCTCGTCTAATTGATTGAGTTGTTTCTCCATGATTTTGTTTTTTGTCTAAAATTGGTTACTTTTAGTAACTATTGTAAACGAAGGTAAGTTCTTTTTGTCATTTTCACAACAAGTAACTTATTCATAATCAAGTAACTGTATGGTAACTAA
>CALDUB010000004.1 GCA_937923465.1 uncultured Saprospiraceae bacterium | reverse complement strand
ACAATGATAGCATACTCAGATTGTGGCGTACCACTAAAAGTATTTTCGCTTGTAAATTCAGCCCCATTAATGCTGTAAAGGAAAGGTGATTGGTCGTTTTGTGCCATGATTTCTACCATGTAGCCATTGGTAGTGGCTGTTGCAGTGACTGCTTCTGGATTTTGAATAATGACGACTTGTGTTCCAACAATAAGATTAGAAGCATCGCGCACTAGAGCAGTATATTCACCAGCAGGAAGATTGCTAAAAGTATTCTCTGATTGGTATTCGCTTTGATTTAGACGATATTGAAAAGGAGGAATACCATCCGTTGTCGAAATTTCTACAGAACCACTCGTATCATTATGACAAATTAAATCTTGAGTCAAACTGAGACTTGTCGTCAAGTTATTAACGAGTACCGTAGATGTAGTGAAAGCACAGCTGTTTTCATCGCGTATTGTCACTTCATAGTAACCGTCTTGACTAGTCGTGAATATATTTTCTGATTGAAAATTAGTCCCATCCAAACTGTATTCCAAATTTCCTGTACCGCCATTTCCTGAAGCGATAATATTGTGATTTTCAACAACGGCATCACCTGTCACAGCAGGCGGGTTATTAATTACAATGCTTTGTCCTTGTATATTATTGCCAGCGGCATCTAGTACGAAAACAGGATAAGAACCAGCTGTCAATCCCTCGAAATCTCCACTGTCTTGAAAGTTTTCCCCGTCCAAACTAAACTGATAAGGAGGCGTTCCAAACTCTGCATAAACATTAATCGCTGCGTCATTTTCGCCAATACAAGAGACGTTTTGAGTGAGTACACCCGTTGGGAAAGGGGCAGAAAGCATGATGTTTATTGAAAATTCATGAATGCCTGACCATTCATTATCTGGGTTTGTCGCATCTATAAAAAATGCATCCGAGAGTGCAGCTGTACCATCTTGAACATAAATTAATGCACCGACAGCTAAGTCACTAATGGTGAATGTCGTTCCAATAGTTACATCAGCATCGTATAGCTGTAAATTACCATTTTCTGGTAAAGAAAGAATTTGAAATGTTCCCGCAGCATCAGATAAATTAAGCAAACTATTTCCAATCGTCGCGCTGTTAAATTGCTCAACTTGTAGCGTACTTGTGAAAAGGTTTAAGTTATTTGTAGGTTGTAAATCATCTCTACACAACTCCAAAGAAACATCCGTTAAAACGCCACCGTCTTCAGGCGAAAGGTCATTTATATTCACTAGCCAATGTCCAAAAGAAGAATGTCCAAGAAGTGAGGCAAAGCTTTCTGCGGGTTGATATTCGCCCGAGATACTAATATTCGGAACAGGATTACAAGTTGCACGCAATTCCTCGTTAGTTAAAAGAGCGTCTTCTGCAAAAGTAAGTAGCAAATCATCATGCACACAACCATAAGGTGATGCATCATCCAAGCCTGGACGATAAAAAAGTTGCATAGACTCACCGTCTGGACAAATTAGATTTCCAGATAAATCGCCGATATGTGTATGGTCAACATTAAGGTCTTTTACCTTGATGTCACTCATGATAAAATCATCTGTGACTTCTATTCTCGCAAAAGCATCCGTATAATTTTCGCTGTTAATATCTCGAGGAGTATTTATGGCAGAGTAGATAGCACAAGTACGATTTTTTGTACGAAAAGCACGGGGAGTAGACCAGTCGCTTTGTCCACAAGTATTGTTGCTGCGCACGCGCCAGTAGTAGATTTCTAGTGTTTCTAAATTACTGACTTCGAGCGAATTTTCTATTGTGTTTGTTGCAAAAAATGGAGTAGAGAAATCTGCATTTTCAGAGATTTCTATATCATAATTTTCCGCATCTTGAATGAATGACCATAAAAAGTTGATATCAAACTCTGTCGCTAAAACATTTGCCGCTGGAGAAATAACCTGAGGCGTTAACGGTTGGTTGTCAGATTTATGAATACTTAAAGTCGTCGTATGGTTAATATCTTCGCTAGATGCGCTAATGTCAAAAGAAGTGAGCGTGTTAATCCAATTACTGGTAATTTGTACAGTTACCGTGGCTGGCGGCGTTACTTGATTTGGCGTAAAAGAGATAGAAGTTCCTCCTGTATTATCAGAAGTAGGAAAACTGACTGGACTATCAAAATTTTCAACTGCGGTAACTTCAATGTCAAAGAAAACTGTATTAGGTACATCACCACAGAATGCTTGTAGAGGCATGACGGGGCTTAATGTGAAATCTCCTGGTGCCGCAATCGTGAAGTTCTCATCAGACAGGTCGAAAAAGTAATTACCGTTACCTTTAATTTTTATACGGCAGTCGTCAGAGCTGATGTTTGGTAATTGTAAATTTGCCAAGCCTGTATTGGGAATTTCTTCTGCCAAAGTGATAGGGAAACTATATCCACCGTCGATAGAAAGTAGCACCTCCACCAAAGGGCAATTAATAGGAGCTAAGTCTGTTCCTCCTCGATTCCACTGAATATTGATATTTTGATTAGTCGTAAGATTCTCTCCACCATTTGGATACTCAACTGCAAAATCTTCTTCTCGTTCTACAAAAGTCAAAGAGACATTATCACTAGCCCAGCATCCCGCACCTGCCGTTGCGTCATAAGCTGTGAAAGTGAAATTCATGTTGCGTGTTACTTCTGGTAAGACCTCCCATTCACAATCTGAGCCCGTCAAACCTAGCAAACAATCTATATCAGGAAATGTCCTGATAGGAATTTCTTTTGGCGGGAAACTACGAAAAGCTGGACCGCTTGCATTGCTTGCCGTGGGAGGCGCAATGGCAACTTGATTGTCTATTTGTTCCCAATTAAATCTCTGTGGGCTGTCATCCGAATTGACGCTTGTTCCTGTTAATTCGAAAGGAATACCGACAGGTAAAAGTCTATCCGCACCAGCAAATGCTGTCGGAGGAATATTGCCGAGAGGAATAATCTCCCCACAACTATTAGATAAGTCAAATTGGAGGAAAGAGAGGATTTGGTCTAAATTTCCTGTGTGGAAATAAAAATCTCTCGGATAGGTTATGCTCGGTGCGCAAGCCCCCGCGTAAGACATCAGTGTCGAACCACTGCCCGTTTCGAAAGCAGTAGCATTACTGCGATTATTGTTACAGCTATTGTTAAAGCTATGCGTTGCTCCAAATTGGTGCGCAATTTCGTGGATAAATGTAGCCTCCAAAGGATAGCCCTCGGGAGACCAAGTACTACCAGCAGAACTTTGCGCTTTGTTCGTATTGCACACAGATTCTAATTGTGCGACACCACCACCAACGATGCCGACGACAACACCCAAATCATAATTTCCGAAACCAATAATGTTATCTGTCGCAGTTTGATTTTCTGCTAATAATAAAAATTTATTGTCATTTGTAAATGGGTCCGTTTCGGGGTCAAGGAAAATCATCTGGTCATTGTTGTCCACTAATTCAAAGCTAACTCCTGAACTCTGTTCAAAAACAAGATTAGTGTTGGCAGTCAAAACCATGATTTTTTCCATAGCGCTTGTGACGGTTCCTCCGTGCCATTGTGTGTACTCACCCGTTGCGCTGATGCACAGGCGATATTTGCGGAGTAAGCAATCTGGCGTTACACTTTGCATTGATTTATTCAGTGCATCATCTCCTAATTTTTGTGTGACATTACAGCTAAATTCTGCATGTTGTTCCGTTGTGCCCAAGTCTTTTGCTTGGTAGGCAATGTAATAGTTTTCGTTAGTTTGAGAATAAGCTTCGAGATAAGTAAGACCATTTTGAGGATGAGAAATGAGCGCGTAAATACCTTGCGATGTTATGTTTAATCTGGCAGTAATTGTTTGGTTATCAATATTTTGTAAATGGAAAGAAGAAAGATTTGGATATTTTTTTGCTAAATTTTCTGAAAAAACAGAAGACTTATAAACCTGAAAATTAGCGAGAGTACCGTTCGCTTGTGGTAATGAGATAATGACTTCGGAGTCAATATGAGCAAAGCGTTCAGGCGCATCTGCCAATGCATTTGTTAAGTCTGCAACGTTTAAATTATATAATTGAAAATCAGTAGGAAGGGGAGAAGTACGTACGATTTCTACATCATCAGACAGAGTAGTCGTTTTCCAAAAATCTAAATACAAGTCATGCTTTTGCGCCGACATATTAGGTGCAAAAATATATAAGAATGACAATAATAAAAAGAGGGGTCTTCTACCGTTAGGTAGAGGGGTAGAAATCGTGTTCATGGATGATAATTTGCTAAAAATCGGTCTGACTAAATATATGAAAACAACGTGCCGGGATGTCATAAAATAGAGAACACAAAAGTAAGGTTTTTTTTGGAATATTTTTTAAATAAATATGATAATGCCTGAATGTGAGTAGTCGATTTTTTTCGTGGAATATCAGGATTAGAAACGTCTTTAGAAAATATAGGCTTTTTTGGCTAATTTTGCCCCGAAATAAAGGTTTTTACACAACCAAACCAACAGACAGAGCATCTTTAACGTTACTAGTTAGATACTATAGATACTAAAGAAATCATCAAAAAAATTATGAAAAAATTACTCTTCCTTGCAGTCGTCGCCTTTATGACAAACTGTACCCCGAAAACCGTCACCATGATTCCCGATGCTACTTTTGAGCAATTGGACACTATGGTCATTTCCGCGCCACGAGTGGAGACTTCCGAAATAGCTGGTTTTGAGATAGAC
>CALDUB010000003.1 GCA_937923465.1 uncultured Saprospiraceae bacterium | reverse complement strand
ATAATAGACATTTCCATTCCAACAAAAAAAACCGTATTTTTGGATAAAATCTGAAACTATGTTTAACAAAGAAGAAATTTTTGAAGATATATATTCCTCGCCAGATGCACCGCAGATGGTTGAAGAAATGTACAATCATTTAAAAGCTGAACAGAAAAGACGAGAAAATTTCTATAACGAAATTGATGAACAACAGAAGGTTGAATTTATTAATGGAGAAGTAATTTTCCATTCGCCTGTACGGATTGAACATAATGATGTGACGGGTCAGTTATACAAACTCATGGACACCTTCGTTGATATTCATGAACTGGGAAAAGTGGGTTTTGAAAAAATTATGGTTAAGTTTCCACGAAACGATTATGAACCAGACATTGTTTTTTTTGATAAAAGTAAATCTAAGAATTTCGAAAAAGGACAGGTTCTTTTTCCGATACCAGATTTAATAGTTGAAGTGCTGTCAAAAGGGACAGAAAAACGAGATAGAGGTATAAAATTTAAGGACTTTGAGAACAATGGTGTAACGGAATATTGGATTATACATCCCTTCGACAAGTTCGTGGAGCAATACATTTTGCAGAAGAATAAATTTGAATTAGCGAAGAAAACAAATAACGGATATATCGAAAGTAAAGCCATAAAAGGCTTTTCAATAGAAGTAGATGCCATTTTTGATACTAAAAAAAATAGATTGGCTTTGTCCAAAATTTTAAAAGAAGAGTAAACTATTAGACCTTAGGTTTTAGCTTCTAAAAAATCTAACATCTAAAATCTCACAATAAAATAATGAGCAAAAACTTATACGACAACTTCCGCAAAAACGGAAAGAACCTACGCCAACAGCCCAGCGGGCGGGCATGGAAACGTCTTGAAAGTCGCTTAGACGGCAGTCAAGGCGTGCAACGTACCTTGCATACGCGCTGGTGGATTATGGCGGCATCTGTGCTGTTATTAGTCGGTGTCATGGTTGGTATTACACTCGCAACAGAGCGTAGTAATAATATGACTGCACAAAATAAAGCAGGGGCATTTTTTGTCTCTGAAGATTTGACTTACACGGATACTGATGTACAAAATATCGCTGCAGTACAACTGCAAAAACGCATGGATAGTCCTGATTGGCAACCGATTAACGAGGGTGAGGCAGGTAGCCGCTTAGTGGCTGTACACCTCAATAAAAGTCCACGTCGCACTGCGCATCTTGAGCCACAGGTTTCTATGATTCAGGATGTTACCTCTCCTGTGCCGCCAAGTAAGAAAGAATTGAAGAAGATGAAAAAAGCAGCAAAAAAAGAGGCAGAACGTGCACGTAAAGAAGCTGCAACTACTCAGTCTGTTACAAATGCTGACGCGCCCAAAACGGTCATCACTAATAGTGGACGCCCAGGTGGTGCCTACAATAATTTTACGGATTACATGTGGCTCAATGGAGATTGGGACGTAAAAAATTCGCCTTACAAAATATCGGAAAACTGGACGTTTAGTGGTGGTCATGAGTTGACTAACTCACAAACAATGGCAAGTTCTGCTCAGATGCCTTTTATCATCGGATTGCAGTGTGGTCGTGTGATGTGTCAAATGAAAATGGTTACAGATGCGAGTGGTGAAACGGAGATGTTTGATATGACGGACAGAAGAAATGGTAGCTTTGAGTATTGGAGTCTAGGGAAAGGTTTTCCTGAGGTCGTTTTGATTAAAAAGACGGACAACGACAATTATACTTTGACTATCTCTGGCGGTCAGGCGGGCACGAGACAGAAAGAATATTTCACTAAATCTGGTTTTGTTTTTGGACGAGACGGGACTGCGGTGAGAACTTTGAAACGGAAGTAAAAATAAATATCCTCTACTTATCAATTGGATAAGTAGAGGATATTTTTATTTAGTTCGCCTTCACAAATCGCTCTCTATAAATCTCTCCTCCTTCTTCTATTTTTAGCAAATAAACGCCATTCGCAAAAGCTGAAATATCCAAAGAATACGCATCAACTAAGCTAATTTTTTTCTGCCAAATTTGCACACCGCGCATATCATAAATGCGTGCTTCTCCTTTATTTAATTCTGGAATTTCAATCTGCAATACATCTCTAGCTGGATTTGGGAATAGGTTTATTCCATTGATAATCAAATCATTAACAGACGACAGAGCACATCCTTCATTTGGAAAGAATACTTGAAAATTATCGTGTTCTGCCGTACAGCCCGTTTCATTATCCGTCACGATTAATGCATAATCTCCAGAGACTTCCATGCAGATGACCTGCCCCGTCTCCCCTACCATAATCACATCATCCAGATACCATTGCAAGCTATAATCAGCAGGCAAATCTTGTGGATTTACAAGTGATAATTCATTTTCACTAAAAGCAAAAAATGGCGTAGTAGGAATAGGCGTAAAGTTTACTGCAATCTCCTCAGAGGAAACAGAACAGCCTTCTGCACTTGTATAAATCGCATAATAAGAACCAGATGTAGTCACTTCTAAAGTGGTTGTATTGGCATCAATAACAATGGCGGAGTCTTGATACCATTGAATATTGTCAAAAGGTAAAACTTCTAATTCTAGCAGGGTTCCAGCACATAAACCGCCGACATCCTCTGGCAAAATAACTGGCGCATCAGGTATCGCGTAAACAGTCACCGTTCCTTCTCCACTTACTGTTGATTGTGGATTCAAGAGATTGAAAGAAACTTCCAAATCACCGTCAAATAACGAGCCTTCTGTCCCAAAGTTAAAACTGACAGAGCCACAATTTACCTGAGTGACAGGGTCATCGTCAGATACCATAACCGAATAATTTCCGCCTTCTAATGGAATGGAAGGAAGTCCAAATGAAATAGGTGGCGTCCCCGTAATGGTCTCTGAAACATAGATTTCTGTCCCCATGGGGTCAAAAATAGTCAAGTAAATATCAGGGTCACCAATGAAATCATCACAATCTGAAGCTTCCACTGTTATCCCATTTAAAAAGTATCCTAAGGTATCAATAACTGCTTCGTAAGTGACATTATAAACTCCAGGTTCATCATACGTCATACTCGCTGGGCTTTCTTCTGTAGAGGTTTCATCATTTCCAAAATCCCAAAAATAAGTAATCCCGTCATTTCCTCCTGATGCCACATTATTTATGAAGTCAACCGTCGTTTCGCCACAACCGACAGTATTCGTCATCGTAAAACCCTCTGAAACACTCTCCGCAGGCGCTATATAAAATGGAATAGTAAAAGAGGTCGTTTGCGTAAAAATAGCGATAGTCGCGTCTACAACGACATTGACATAAAATGAATCTGATACCAATGGTGTTCCGCAAAACTTCACGCATCCGTCCGTTTCGCTACCCACTTGAAAAGTGGTTTGACTCGCCTCCCATTCCAATCCTGGAGGAATATTCGTCACAGAGGTAATTTCAATCGTATTAATTGGTAAGGGTGGATTTATCGTCGGGTCGACATTAGTTGTTGTCTTTGGCAAGCGAAAACTAATATCAACATCATATCCCAATCCTACCTGACCAGGGTCTGGTGTAGAGATAAAAACAGTGTCTTCTGGCAATTCAGGCAGCGTGATTACACATCCTGGACATTGCGCAAGTCCTTGACTTACAACAAACAAGAAAGCGAAAAGGGGAAATAAGTAATATTTATTCATTCGAATGACGGTTTAGTTTACGAATCCCGAAGTCAAATAAAGGTATGTCACCTAGATTTCTGTCTATCGAAATTCTGTTAGAGAAAATGAAAATTGGTGTATTTAAAAGTGTGTACCGAACAAAGGACTGTTCAAAGGATGTGTATGTTAACTGTGTGTGGAACAAAGATAAATAATTATTTGGAAAAAAGGAGTGTGGGTTGTGAAGTTGTAGGTTATGAGTTGTGAGGACGCCTTTATGTGGTGCCCTCACAATTCTACATTTCTTTTATTTTAGCCCTTTCTTTAACATTTCGCTTTTTACTCCAATGTGGCTTTAGCCCATTGTAGTAAATTTATAAAAATCAATGAGCTAAAACCGCATTGGAATTATCAAAAAATCTCTATTTTTCAACAACTAAAGTATAGTACCTCGTCGCATAGCCGCCCCAGATGCCGATGCCGCCTTCTACATTGGAATCTACACGTGTATAAGAAGAAAATGGACCTTGGTTTAATGCATTAAATTCGAGCGTGTTCCAAAAATCAAAATGGTCTTTATCTAAACTGGCCCAGCGCATTGTGAGCGTATCTCCGACGAGGTAATAGCCGTAAGTTGTCGTATTAAACTCCGCGTCACGCGTCTCTGCTTTCGCGATTGGGAAAGCGAAAAATTGTCCGTCAAAAAGTCGGTCGTCCGTGACTGAGGGAATACCACCAATCATCGGTTCACTATTGATTTGGGTAAAATAACGGTAGTAATTATCAATGCCCGCAGGGTCTTGAACGTATGCTTCTAGTTGCGCCAACGTGTCTACGTCTTCCCCTGGAGTTGGAACGAATTTCAGGCTGTCTAAAGGCACTAATTCAGGAATGGTCGTGGTGGCAGTTAGAGTTTCATTTCCTGTTTTAATCGTCAAGTCGTAGCGTCCTCCAATCTCTGGCGTTATTTGCTGAAAGATGTCAATGTAAACACAAAATTCTGCTTCGTTTTCAGCAGCGTTTATGCCTAAAAACTCTGATGCTATTTCTAATTGTTCAGGAGTCAATTCACTGATACACAACTCTGTAAGTATAAATTCATTTTCACCGTCGAAGACTTTTACTTCGGCATCATTGATAAAAATATTGTTAAAAGTTTCTTGATTTATTTCATCGAAAAATGGAAGAGATTTTGTTAAAACTACATAGGTTGGTCGGGCACCTTCGCCTGCTTCGATGTAGCCTTCTACTACTATTTGCTCTGCGTTTTCGATGGGTTCGGGAGTGAATTCGGTTTCGCAGGAGGGGAAGAATAAAATGATTAAAGATAGGATGAGAAGACCCCCTAGTCCCGAAAGCTTTCGGGAGGAACTTTCATTGTGGTTAATTTTGTGATAAATCTTAAAATTTTTCATGCTTTTTAATCTTAATTTGCTCTGTTTTTCATTTATGATTCAAATAAAATTTATAAGAATATTTGTTTAGAAACAAATATGTTCCCCTTCAGTGCCTGTCCCGTATGACTATCGGGAGGTTAGGGGTTTATTATACCATTACCCCATTTCTAATTCTTATCCTCATTTGCCCCCGCCTGTTTCCACTTAAAATTCCAAGTCACCGACGGTATCACGGGAAAAATAGAGACTTTCAAAGCCTGCGCTTGTGCGACTCCAGTATTTGTATCTGCTGAGATATCATAGGAAATGAAGAACGGATTTTGTCGATTGTAAGTGTTGTAAACCGAGAAAGTCCAACTGGACTTAAATCGCTTCTCGCTGTCAGGTTTTGGTGTCCATGTCGCACTCAAATCCATACGATGATACGGTTGAATACGCGCCGAATTTCTTGCGCCGTAAGACACATTCAGATTATTTTCAATAAAATATAAACTGCGTAATGGCGTAAAAGCATTCCCCGTTCCATAGACGAAAACACCGCCAACATTCCACTTTTTACTGATTTCGTAATTGGCGACAACGCTGATATCATGACGGCGGTCATAAGTGGCGGGATAAGGTTCGCCGTTGTTGATTTCTTCGAAAATACGGTCTGTCTTTGAGAGTGTGTAACCTATCCAGCCGTTGAGTTTTCCTTTCGCTTTTTTGACGAAAAATTCTGCACCGTAACTGCGTCCTTCTCCAAAGACAAATTGTTGTTCGACTTCGTCTGCTACATTATTGACGTAGTTTTCACGGTAGTCGATTTGGTTATTTAAGTCCTTGTAATACAGCTCAATAGAGGTTTCATACATGTTGTTTTTAAAGTTCTGAAACCAACCTGCGGCGTATTGCAAACCTTGTTGCGGCTTGACCAATTCACTACTGGGCACCCACACATCAGTCGGCAAAGTCGAGGTCGAATTACTGACTAAATGTAAGTATTGATTCGTGAAAGTAATACCTCCTTTGATAGATGTTGTTTCATTGACTTTAAAATTGGCAGAGACGCGAGGTTCAAGTCCAAAATAAGTTTTAACCAACTCATCTTTCGCATATTCTGTCCCGTCAAAAGTGGAAGTATAAGGTCCCAACTGAGCGAACATAGAACCACGTAAGCCAATATTCACACGCAGTTTATCATTTATTTTCCAATCATCTTGGATGTAAATGGCGGCGTCGTGGGCATATTGAGGCTCAAATTCATTGCTAAAAGTCTCCTCGCCGCTGCGCGCACTTGCAATATTGGGCGTAAGACGGTGGTAAGTATAGTTTGTTCCAAATTTGAAACTGTGATTGAGATTAGCAAAATAATCGAAATCAATCTTAAAGTTATAATCCCGAATACCCGAAAAAACATCTACCGAAAAGTCGGCTTGTCCCCCTTCAAATCCAAAATCATAATCATTGTAAATCGCTGAGACGTTCAAGAATAATTTATCTGTAAAAAGGTGATTCCAGCGCAGAGTCGCGGTCGCATTTCCATAAGGAATATTGAAAAATAAATCACGGTCATTACTTCTCAAGTTGAATACATCTCGTCCAAAATATCCACTCAAATACAAACGGTCTTTATCCGAAAAACGATAATTCACTTTAGTGTTTAAATCGTAGAAATAGTAGTTCGTTCCAGCAAAATTGGTGTTTTTCAAGAAAGGCTGCGCCAAGTCAAAAGCATACGTTCGACGCGCCGATAGGATAAAAGAACTTTCATCTTTCTTTATCGGACCTTGCACGGTCAAACGCGACGCAATCAAACCAATACCTCCGTCTACTTGGTAAGATTTATCATTTCCGTCCTTCATCTGAATATCTACCACAGAAGACAATCGTCCACCATAACTTGCAGGCATTCCGCCTTTTATCAAGGTCGTATTTTTGATAGCATCGGCATTAAATACCGAGAAAAAGCCTAACAAATGTCCCGAATTGTAAACCGTCGCTTCGTCCAACAAAACCAAATTTTGGTCAGGTCCGCCACCCCGCACATAAAAACCAGAACTCCCCTCTCCCGCCGACGATACTCCTGGCAGTAATTGTAGTGTTTTTAAGATATCCACCTCTCCCATTAACGCAGGCAGCAGTTTAATATCTTCCACTGGCAATTCGACCGTTCCCATTTGCGTTCCCGCCACATTTTCATCCGCCTCCTCAGCCGTCACGACGACCTCTTGCATTAGTACACCTTCTGACATATTAATCGTTAACCTTTGATTATCAATCAATTGTACTGTTTTTCCTTGGTCAGTATACCCTAAATAAGAAAAAACAAAAGTATATTCTCCCGCTGGCAAACTCAAACTAAAAAAACCGTAAATATTTGTTGAGGTTCCTTCGCTTGGGTTATCTTTATTGTATACATTTGCGCCAATAAGTGTCTCGCCCGTGGCTGCGTCTTGCACATAACCACTGAGCGTAATCTTATCCTTATTCTGGGCAAAAGTGGAGTTTGTAAACAGAAAAAGTAGAAGTAAACTAAGGCTTACTTTTGTAAAAATTTGCATAATATTTTATTGAAAAAGGTATCAGCGATGAGATGTCAAGAGTCAAGCAATTCTTATCTACGCCCTGCCTGACTTCTGTCCCCTGATTACTGACACCTTAAAACCGAACGTTTCATTAAAAACGACGTACTTTAAATGAAACCCCTAAAGCAGAAAAAGGATTACTCCCGACATCTTAAAATATATTTAACAGTTTATCCTGACAGATTTTTGACATTGGAACAACAATTTGCAGAAGGAGGTTGTTCCCTCTCGGAAGTTCACTCAAACTCAACAAATGCTGCTTTGTACATCTCAAACTAAAATCGATACTATCAACGATAATTCTACAGGCTACGTATTAGAGTCCGCCCCTGATTATAGGCTGCGGATTTTCAACTCTCTTTCGGAAACCCCGTTAGACTGGGACATAGTACAACCTGCCGAAAATCACTTTTTACAGCGTCCATATTTATCTGTAGTTGAGCAATATCCACCGATAGGTTACGAATTTGCTTATTTTATTTTTTATAAAAATGGGAGTCCTGTCGGTATTTGTTACTGTCAGCTTTTAGAATTTAAAGCAGGTGCTATTAGAGATGAGTCAAATAATAATGCTTTTGCTCGGGCAACACAATACATCAAAGGTTACTTGATTAAAACCTTAAAAATCAAGACTATCATTATTGGTAATGCTCTTTTGACAGGTGAGCATGCTTTTTATTTTAATGGAGATATTGCTACGGAACAACAATATGCATTAATTGCTGATGCAACGAAAACAGCACGCCAGCACTTCGAAAAATCAGGTGAAAAATTTAATGGTTTCTTGTTAAAAGATTTTGAAGATAAAAATTTAAAAAGTTGTGGAGAGTTTGTGAAAAGAGGTTTTCACAAGGTGACTTTTCAGCCAAGTATGGCTATGGAAATTCCAGAAGAATGGAATTCATTTGACGATTACCTTGCTGCTTTTTCTTCCAAATACCGCACTCGCGCCAAACGTGCTTTTAAAAAAGGTAAAGACATTGTCAAGCAAGATTTCAACGCCGAACGTATTCGTTTAAACCATAGACGTATTCATGAATTGTATCAAGGAATTGAGGCTGGTGCAGGTTTTTCTTTTGCTAGTTTGAACAAAAGATATTTTTGTGGACTGAAAGAAAGACTGGGCGATGATTTTAGTTTGACTGGATATTGGTTAGACGAAAAGCTCGTTGGTTTTTATACAACGATTAAGAATGGTGACGAGTTAGAAGCTCACTTTATCGGTTTTGAACCTCAATTAAATCGCTCTCATCAGATTTACCTCAACATGCTGTATGACATGGTACGCGAGGGCATTGACAAAGGCGTTAAACGTATTATTTTTGCTCGGACAGCTTTGGAGATTAAGTCTTCTGTTGGAGCAGTCGCAGAGGAGATGTATTGCTATACACGTCACTGGAATAACTTACCTAACCGTTTCGTTCCAAAGATTTTTTCTTATTTGAGTCCTGTGGAAGAATGGACGCCACGTAATCCTTTTAATTAGGCGTTTCTTGTTTTCTTTGCGCTGTAGGTATCGGTGCATAAATGAAAAAAATGCTTCACTTTAACTTCTCTCCTTTTCCTATTCTACATTCTAAACGACTGTCTTTCAGACGAATAACTCCTGATGATGTTTCTGAAATCTTCTTTTTGCGTTCAGACCCACGGGTGATGAAATATAGAAACTCAGCGCCGGCAAAAGATAATGCTGACGCTACTTTATATCTTGATAGAGCGAACGCAGAGGTTGAGAAAAATAGTGGAATAACATGGGGTATCACGCTCAAAGGTGAAAACAAAATCATTGGCTACATTGGTTTTTGGCATACACAAGCAGCACATTTCCAGACAGAAGTAGGCTATAGTTTACATCCTGATTATTGGCGACAAGGTTTGATGTCGGAGGCTTTGCAGACGATTGTTGATTATGCTTTTAATCAAACCGATTTACATTCTATTGTGGCAAATGTAAATGTCAATAACCAAGCCTCAATGGCGCTTTTAGAGAAGAATGGCTTTGTAAAAAAGGCGCATTTTAGAGAGAATTACTTCTATGACGGGAAGTTTTTAGACTCTATTATTTATTGTTTGGTGAAGGGGGATATTTTGTAGTCTATTGCTAAGAACTTGAGGTTGGAACACGGAAAAACACGGAATGACACTGATTAAAACGGATTTTTCGAGTGTTTCTAATATCCCTTTCTTTCCTAAAAGTACAAGTTAGAATAGAAAAATCCGTGTTCTTCTGTGTTTTTCCGTGTTCCCATCGAGTCTTATTTGCATTTTTCATCAAAGTCAATTTCTTACCTCCCATGATACTCCATATCAGGCAAAGCCGCACCCCCTTTCAAATATTTATCAAACCAATCCAATACCTGTTGGTCAACTTCTAGTTTATGCTCTCTAATACCGTGGTCTCCACCTTCAAAAATCACCAATCTATAAGGGATTCTAAATTTTTCAAATTCCATAGCCAGTTTTAGACTATTCTCAGACTTCACGCGCCAATCTGCATTTCCGTGTAGCAATAAAACGGGAACATCTGTCGGAAATTTATCTACAAAATGAACCGCAGACCTTTTCTTTAATTCTTCTTCTTTATTTGTTTCATAATTAGGTATCAGTTCCGCACAAATATTTTCTATTTCAAACCTATCAATTGTAGTTAAATCAGAACGTCCTCCTATTGAAACCGCCGCTTTCAAGTTTTGCATATGTGGTATTGCTAAATAAGTCATCATACCTCCACGACTCCAACCATACATCCCTATTTTTGTAGTATCTGCACCTTCTATCTCTGCTAAAACTTCAGGTAAAATAAGAACATCATTTAAGTCTTTTCCTCCAAACTCTTCCTGCCCCTCACTTAGTCCTCCTCCTCTATATTGACTGGCAATAACAACATAGCCTTCGTTTGCAAGTTTGCCCAAAATCGTGGCTAAATGAAAAACCAATAACTCTCCATATTCTCTATTTCCTCCTCGATTATAAATGATACAAGGATAATTTCCTGGCTCTTTCGGTTTTGCCATATAGCCTTGAATTTTCAGACCATCACTCATATATTTTATAAAGTGCATATCAACACTATCAATGTATTCGTATTCTTTTTTCAATACTCTAACACCATCTTTTTCTTCAACTAATCGATTATAAACAGGATAACCTGATAAATCGCTAATTTGCTTTTGTACGACCAGAATAGAAGACTTCTGCGCTTGACACGAACTAAAAAGAATGGTAAGAAGCAGTAGGTTTAGGATTTTTTTCATGATATGGTAGGTTTTATGACTAAATGAATATCCAATTTACAAACTTTAACCAGAATCAAAAAGGTCTACCTCCCAAAAGAAAGCAGACCTTTTCAATAATCAGCAAAAAACCGTCAAATTACTCCCACTCAATAGTAGCCGGCGGCTTCGTACTAATATCATAAACAACGCGATTAATACCTTTCACATTATTGATAATTTCACTACTCACTTCCGCCAAGAAATCATAAGGCAGACGACTCCACTCCGCAGTCATACCGTCCATAGACGTTACTGCACGCAAAGCAATCGTACGTTCATAAGTACGCTCATCGCCCATGACGCCAACCGTCTGAACAGGCAATAAAATTGTACCAGCCTGCCATACATCATCATAAATGCCAAAATCACGCATTTTCTGAATGTAGATAGCATCTGCTTCTTGCAAAATATGAACTTTCTCAGGCGTAATATCACCCAAGATACGAATACCCAAACCTGGACCAGGAAAAGGGTGACGCCCTAATAACAACTGTGGCAATCCTAATTCCGCCCCGACTTTACGTACTTCATCTTTAAATAAAGCGCGCAAAGGCTCAACGATTTTCAAGTCTAATTTTTCGGGCAATCCACCCACATTGTGGTGAGATTTTATCGTTACCGAAGGACCATGAACAGATACTGACTCTATCACATCTGGATAGATAGTACCTTGTCCTAACCACTTCGCGTTATCTACTTTTTTCGACTCTTTTTCAAAAGTTTCGATAAATACGCGTCCGATAATCTTACGTTTTCCCTCTGGGTCACTCTCCCCTGCTAGTTCGTCGTAAAATTCCTTTTTCGCATCTACGCCAATGACATTGAGTCCTTGACCTTTATAATTTTCTAATACTTCCTCAAATTCTCCCTTCCGCAAAAGTCCATTATCAACAAAAATACAAATCAAGTTTGTACCAATAGCCTGCTGCAAGAGAGTCGCAGCGACAGAACTATCCACACCACCTGACAAGCCCATGATGACTTTCTCATCACCAATTTGAGCTTTCAACTTAGCGACAGTTTCTTCTACAAAAGCTGCTGGCGTCCAATCGCCTTTACAACCTGCGATGTCCACTGCAAAATTCTTGATAATCGTGCCGCCGTCCAAACTATGCGTCACTTCTGGGTGAAATTGGATACAATAAACGGGATGTGCAAATGCGCCGTCGACAGACTTATAAGCTGCAACTTCCACATTGTCCGTACTTGCTAATAACTCAAATTGCTCTGGAATAGCAAAAATGGTATCACCGTGCGACATCCAAACTTGCGAGTCTGCATCTACACCTGCTAAGAACTGGTCTTGCTTGTGTATTTTACTCAATTTTGCCTTACCATATTCGCGCTTTTCAGAACGCTGAACAGTACCACCATAAGCATCAGCAATATACTGTGCACCATAGCAAATTCCCAAAACAGGGCGCTTGCCAATGATTTTGTCCAACTCTGGTTTGAGCGCGTTCGCTTCTTTGACCGAGAAAGGACTTCCCGACAAAATTACCGCTTTTACAGAGTCATCTAACTCAGGCACTTTATTATAAGGTACGATTTCACTGTATATATTCAGTTCACGTACACGGCGCGCAATCAGTTGGGTGTATTGCGAACCAAAGTCAAGAATGAGGATTTTTTCGTTCATGCCGCAAATATAGTCAGCCTAGGGAAAATGGAGGATTTTTTTGGTGGAAATAAAATTAAAATTTACATCTCTCCAAGAAGCAATTCAGATGTATTTTCTATTTTATTTTTCAGAAAAAATGCATCTTCTACTTAAATTCTTCTTAAACCGACAATTAAAAGCAACAATCTTTCCCTAAAATACCTTCTTCTGTCACTAAATGAGGTCACTTATCCCAATTTCAATCGTCTTAAATGTATAGAAGTAATAATTTATAGACTTTTGGAGTAGTAATAGTGCAGTTAAAATAGTACTTTTGCGCCCCTTTTTAAGTTTTTAGACTCGATAAGACTTGTTTACAAATAACTCGCAGAGGTCAAAGGTTTGTCCAAAACCGTACTTCAAAATAAACAAAATAATATGAAGATTAAATTCAGCCTAATAGCTGCATCTTTTTTTGCAGTAAGTAGCATTTTCGCCCAAGATGAACCAGCAAAAGATTGGTTTTTAAAATCTCCAACGAAAGATAATGTACAAGGTGTAAGCATCGAAGAGACTTACAGCACTATATTGAAAGGTCAAACAGGAAAATCTGTAATCGTTGCAGTAATTGACTCTGGGGTGGATTACGACCACGAAGATTTGAAAGATGTGATGTGGGTAAATGAGGACGAAATCGCAGGAGACGGTATCGACAATGACAACAACGGTTATATTGATGATATCCATGGTTGGAACTTTATCGGTGGTAAAGATGGTAGCAATGTAGACAGTGACAACTTAGAAGTTGCACGTGTTTATAAATACTTGAATACTAAATTCGAAGGAAAATCTGAAGATGATATCAAAGGAAAAAAGGATAAAGCAGAATATGCTAGATACTTGCGTGCAAAAGAGGAAGTAGAAACGACTATCAAAGACAATACGGAAACGCTAAAGCGTTTTAATAGTACTATCGAGATTGTTGCTAGATTGAAAAAAGAATTGGGTAAAGATGACTTCACCATCGCAGATTTGGATGCATTTGAAACAGAAGATGCAGCTCTTCAACGTGGCATATTAGTAATCAAAAATAACTTAACGCGTAACGCAAGTTTAGGTGATTACGAAAGTTACTTGGACAGAGCAGCTAACTATTTCAAAAATTCATTGGACTATAATTTCAATCCTGATTACGACCCACGCCAGACTATCGTAAAAGATGACTACGCAAATGTGTACGAAAAAGGATACGGAAACAATATCTATGACGGACCAGATGCTAGTCACGGTACACACGTAGCTGGTATTATTGCTGCAACTCGTGGTAATGACATCGGTATGGACGGTGTAGCAGACAACGTAAAAATCATGACAGTACGTGCCGTACCTAATGGTGATGAGCGCGATAAAGATGTTGCCAATGCAATCATCTACGCTGTAGACAATGGTGCACAGATTATCAATATGTCTTTCGGTAAGAGTTTCTCTTGGAACAAAGAAGCGGTAGACAAGGCTGTAAAATACGCATTGAAAAAAGACGTGTTATTGGTTCATGCTGCTGGAAACAGTAATAAAGACAATGACTCTAACGATAACTTCCCTAACGACAAGTACGAGAAGGCAGGTCTTTTCAGTAAAAAACAAGCAGCTAACTGGATGGAAATTGGCGCATTAGATTGGAAAGGTGGCGAGAATTCTCCTGCTAGTTTCTCTAACTATGGTAAAAACAATGTAGATGTTTTCGCGCCAGGTGTTGCAATTTACTCTACGACCCCAGACGACAACTACGACTCTTACCAAGGTACATCTATGGCAGCGCCTGTTGTAGCAGGTGTAGCGGCAGTATTGCGTTCTTACTACCCAGATTTGACAGCGACACAGGTGAAAGATATCATCATGGAGTCAGTTGACCCAATCGCAGGTAAAGTACGTAAACCAGGTACAAAAGAAACAGTAAACTTCTCTGAGTTAGCTGTATCTGGCGGTAGCGTCAATGCTAAAAAAGCTGTTGAATTAGCAGAAAAAACAAAAGGCAAGAAAAAAGGTGTGACGCGTCCAGCTAAAAAAGACCGCGCATAATTTTTAGCCAAAATAAGTGGGAAATATTTAATTTTCCGAACATTTTAAAAGAAGGTACTGTTTGATTTTTCAGACAGTACCTTTTTTGGTTCTATATTTGGTCATCTGTCTATATCCCTATCAAATTACCTTCCCGACAATTTTTAACAACTTCCCTCAATCACATATTTACCCCACAAGTATAATTGGTTTACTTGTGTCATTCAACTATTTACCCTTAGATATTTAACATGACTAAAAAAATAACTTCTCTTTTGATAGCGGTTGCTGCTATTACTACTCTATTTTTTATTTCTTCTGCGCCTGCGGCTTTTATACCACCTTCTAGTGGAGGCATCGCAGAGACTAAATGTTTTGGAAGTGGATGCCACAATGGAAGCGGTGCTGGAGTTGGGGATTTTGAGATTACAGGCTTGCCTACTTCTTATATTCCGGGTCAATCCTATAGTGCTCAAATTTGCATTACTGACCCTACTTCGACTATCAAAGCAGCGGGATTTTCCATGTATCAAAGCGATTTTGTTAATAATGCTTTTTCGCCAGGAGATGCTACTTCTTATCTAACCGCAGCAGGTGTTTACTTGACTCATAATGGAAAGAAATTTTTCGCCGGAGGCTCTGATACTGCTTGTTGGGATTTTGTTTGGAATGCCCCAGTAGCAACTAGTGGTACAAAAACTATAGGCGCAGCGGGAAATGCAGTTAATGATTCTGGGGGACCAGATACTGGAGACCATGGTGATTTTTTACTTATGGTAGACGTTCCTGAAGGACCGTTACCTGTTGATTTAGTAGACCTTTCTTTGTCTGTAAACGAAAAAAATACAATCTCATTAGATTGGGAAACGGCAAGCGAAATCAACAATGAACACTTCCTTATCGAGCGCAGTTATAATGTCAGAGAGTTTGAAGTAATCGGAAAAGTAGAAGGCGCTGGAAATACTTCTGAGAGTGAGCGTTATAGTTTCATTGATGAAAATCCAGAGTTAAATCGCCCAGTTTACTACAGATTAAAGCAAGTTGACTTTGATGGAGCTTATGAATATTCATTGATTAAGAAAATCATGATTGAGCAGTCTGCCATTAATATTCAAAAAGTTTATCCAAATCCTGTTTTCAGTAGCGAGACAGTGAAAGTGAAATTTGATTTATTGACAGACGCACGAGAAATAGACATGATTGTTTATGATATCTTAGGACATCAAAAAATGAAAAATACTTTTACCGTTTCAAATGGTGAAAACATTATTAATTTTAGTCCAAACAATTTAGTCTCTGGTCAGTATTACGTTTCTTTAATTGCTAATAATCAACGTATTATGAGCGATATGTTTATTGTTACGGAATAACTGATACTTGATAGGATTTGTTAAGAATTTCAGCAATAAATCTCTAGGTTGAAATATTAATTTAAAAAAATTTAACCTTCAACCAACCTTTTTAAAAACTACTAACTCTTTAAAGCATAATCTTCGATAGAATATCTGATAAGTGAGAAATATTGGATAACAAAAATTCTAATAGATTATAAAATAAGTAGTTTCTAATTCGGTTTTAATAGATAGAAAGCGGTGTGACCGGTAGCAAGCCACACCGCTTTTTCTTTGCCCCAATTCGAAATACACGTTTATTGGTCCTATTTTAAGGAGAAAATACGAAAATAACCAATAACTAATAACCAATAACTAATAACAAATCCTTATCTTTGCGCGCTTATGAAAAAAAGTATCATTTTTGCCCTAATACTAAGTGTAACTGTGCCTTTGTTTTTCAGTTCTTGTAAGTCTGAATTTGAAAAGGTACGTGCCAGTGGGGACACAGAATTGTTGTATAAAACAGCTTATCAGTACTACGAAGCAGAAGAATATTTAAAAGCACAAACGCTATTTGAATTGTTGATAGGTGCTTATCGTGGTAAAAAAGAGTTGGAAGATATTTATTACAAATACGCCGACACTTACTACAAATTAGACCGTTATATATTGGCAGCTTATTACTTCAAAAGCTTTACGACTACTTTTCCAACGAGTTCAAAACGAGAAGACGCCGAATTCATGGTTGCATACAGTAACTATCAAATGGCGCCAAACTATCGTTTAGACCAGACGTTTGCCAATAAAGCGATTGCCTCTTTTCAAGCATATGTTAATACATATCCAGAAAGTGAAAGAGTACCAGAAGCAAACAAACTCATTGATAGAATGCGTTTGATTATGGAAGCAAAAGCATTTGAAACTGCTGAATTGTACTACAATCTAAAGCAGTATCAAGCAGCATTAGTTAGCTATGAGAATGTGTTGAAAGAATTCCCAGAGACAACTAATGCAGAGAAAGTGCGTTATAAGTTAGTGAAAGCGGCTTATGAAATGGGCGTCAACTCAGTTTATGACAAGCGTGAGAAGCGTTTGAAAGAAGCAGAGCAGGTTGCAACTGAGTTTTTAGATAAATACTCGACAAGCGATTTTCGCGACGAAGTTGAGGATTTATACAAAAATACTCAAAAAAGATTAAAAGATTTCAGCTAGAAGCGTACGCTCAAACTCTGTTTGAGTGAATTTTAATATAGTTTTGAAATAGTATTTCAAAACACTAAAAGTTCACTTTTTTGACAAATCTCCCCGCTACACGGGACAAGCAGTGATAGAGAAAAAATAAAATCTCAAAATCGGAATAACCCACCTGAGTTTTTATTTTTTCTGTGTCACTACTGATAAGATTTATCAAAAATAAAATTATAATATTATGGCAGGAGATATCAAAAATAAAGTTCAGGGATTAGACCCAAATGTGCGCGCACGTGACGTAAAAGGCATGGTAGAACACACAAAGAGTATCTACGAAACTTTGAATATCATAACTAAACGTGCAAAACAATTGCAGGTAGATATCAAGCACGAATTACACAACAAGTTGGAAGAATTCGCTGTATCTACAGATGCTATTGAAGAAATTACTGAAAACAAAGAGCAAATCGAAATCTCTAAGTTTTACGAGCGTTTGCCAAATCCGGTAATCATCGCGACAGAAGAATACAACGCAGGAGAATTACACTTCTCTTACCGTGATAAGAAGAAGGACGACCGTTTTTAAAAGGGTTGTAAAAGTTGTAGAGTTGTAAAGGTTGTAGAGTTACAAAACGCCTACAAGAAGCACAACAGAAATAGAACGGCTTGTGTACACCTCGTACACAAGCCGTTCTCATTATCGGACTACGGAGTAGTCGAATATGAATAACTACGGATGCAATCCGTAGAGACTAGAAAGCCTACAGCTACTTAGCAGCAACTACACCACATCCGCGCACAGCAAAAGCCACAACAGTGAAAGGAAAAAAAATCATCCTAGCCGTCACCGGCAGTATCGCAGCCTACAAAGCGGCATTTCTAACCCGCCTCCTCATCAAGGCTGGCGCAGAAGTACAAATCCTGATGACTGACGCAGCCGCAAAATTCATCACACCTCTGACGCTCTCTACTCTATCCAAACGACCTGTCTACCAATCCGTCACCTCCGAAGAAGGTTGGAACAATCATGTCGAACTAGGACTGTGGGCAGATGCCATGGTCATCGCACCAGCAACAGCAACTACTCTCGGCAAACTCGCTAATGGAATAGCCGACAGCATGATTGTTGCCTCTTATTTATCGGCGCGCTGTCCAGTTTTCTTTGCGCCTGCTATGGACCTAGATATGTGGGTACATCCTGCCACGACAGCAAATGTACAACGACTCCAATCTTATAGGAATCACCTCATTCCCGTTGGACATGGTGAATTAGCAAGTGGTTTAGTCGGAAATGGACGTATGGCAGAACCAGAAGACATTGTGCAAACGTTACAAGATTTCTTTTCAAAAAAAGCAGACTTTAAAGGCAAAAAAGTATTAATTACTGCAGGTCCAACACACGAACCTATTGACCCTGTTCGTTTTATTGGCAATCGCTCAACAGGAAAAATGGGCGTCGCCATAGCGGAAGAATTAGCAGAACG
>CALDUB010000002.1 GCA_937923465.1 uncultured Saprospiraceae bacterium | reverse complement strand
ATACGGAAAACCATAGAGTTAATCTTACGACCAGCTTTATCACCTGGACAACGAGCTTTTACATTCTCGAAGTAGTAAGTATCACCTGGCTTTGCAGCCATGACCATACGCTTAGATTTCGAGTCGTATTTACCACCACGGTTTGGATTATCAACAGGGTCTTGACGTTTTGGTACACGTACCAAGTTAAAACCTTGAATATCACAACGTGCATCGAAATCGAAGTTTTCCAACCATGCGATAACACCACCTTGTGCTTTGAATTCACCCGTTCCCATAGAACCGTCAGCTTTCTTACCCAATTTTGCAGTCGGGTCAGGAATACGCTTCGCACGGAAAGTAAATGGAGTAGGAGCTAGTCCACCACCTGAAACAGTGATTTTTGCTTCACCTGGCTGAGATACTTTTGCAGTATACTTACCACGGCTTCCGGATAACTGGATACCAGCACCAGATGCACTAACTTTTACATCATTAGAGCTAACACCCGCTGCCGAAACAGAAATTGGGTTATCAACACCGATGTACATTACGTTCATTTTATCCGCAGATACGTTTGCAGAACGCTCACCAACTTCGTACTTAAACTCAGATGTCTCGTTAGAAACTTTACCCGTCAAAGGGTTTGTTACTTTTGCAGACAACTTGATTGTTTTTTCACCTGTAGAAGAAACAGTTTTCGAGTATGTTGCCACACCGTCTTCTTTCATTGCTACACGTGAACCGTCAACAGTTAATACAATGTTTTCTGGTTTGATATCAGAAGAGTAAGCACCCAAAGAGATTTCTGCTTCGAATTTTTCACCCTTGATTACATAACCTTTCTTTGCATTGATAACAGGGAAGAATTTGTCAAAAACAATCTCTTTACCACCAGCTAATGCTGTTAAGTTACCTACTGCCAATGCTTCTGCATTACGTGCATCCGATTGGAATGTAGTCAACAAAGTAGTTGCTGGCAACATTGGTAATTGACGGAAACGGTAATCAGCCCAAGAGTTTTTCTTGCCTTCAGACTTTTCAGACCAATTTTCATCAATACTCAAAGAAACACCATTTGTAAATGCTTCGATTTTTCTTTTAATTTCTTCTTGGTCGACTTTACCGTCTTTTAAGATACCAAATGCTTGCGCATTTTCTTCATTAGATAAAACGTCAGAATAAGCTTTTACTAAAGCAGCTTTTGTTTCGCTGATTTTAGCTTCTACTTCATCGCCACGACCTTCTAAGACCATGATACGAGTAGTAACATCTTTGTTCTTTTTACCCTTGAAAATCTTCTTAGCAGGTTTATCTGGATACAAGAAATCACCGTCATCTACTGAGCCATTCTGGTTACCACCAGCATCAATTAACTCATTTTTTACTCCAGCGATATAATCGTTAAAATCTTTTACGACTCTACGAACATTTTCGATACCACCTTTCAATGGCAAAAATGCTTTTTTGGAATCATCTTCCAATAATTTATTGAGTCCCTTTACTTGGTCGTCGATAGCGGCAGTAGTAGTGTTACTTGTTTCCGTTAAACTATCGTCAATCGTTTTAAAGGCATTCATTACCTCCGCGGATACGTTCAGTGCAAGCATCGCCGTCAGTACAAGGTACATTAGGTTAATCATGAGCTGCCGCGGTTCCTTAGGTATAGACATGTCTGATTTAGTTTTTTATTACATTCTTTAAAAATAAAGTCCTAAAGAATTATATAATTATTATGACTCTAAAAGAAGTCGAATGTCAAGCGGTCTGTACAAACCGCTCGACAAAGACCAAACTGTTTTCTAAAGTCATTAAATTTTGTTCACTTCCGGAACTCTTATTGAACTTTGAATGAATAATTAAAAATAAACAATCAAAATCCAAGTTCCAATCTCTAGTTGAGTTGTCTTATCAAAAATTATCAAGTCATATCTGCCTGACAATTATCGAATGACAGTCTACAACTACTTAGTAGGGTGGCTAATGTTAGCGATAGCGCTCAACATACCTCCGTAGACATTATTCAAAGAACCTAAGTTTTTGTTCAATGCAGACAATTGGTCTTTGTAACGTTTTGCATCTTCTGCACTGTCACCCAAGTCAGCCATAGCTTCGTTGATTTTAGAGTAGAAGTTACTCATAGTCTTCATTTGGTCAGCAGTACCGCTGAAATCAGCTTCTTGCAACGCTTTCAAAGAACCTAAGCTTTTGCTCATTCCTTGTAACTCGTTTAACATACCACCTAATTGTTGTTCAACAACTTCACCATTCAAGCTAGGAGCTGAAGAAGCCATAGGACCTGCAGCTAATGGTTGAATTTGTGTGTTGTACTCATCCAAACCTGGGTATAATTTTTCCCAGTAATAATCTTTCTCTGGACCGATAATACCTAAGAATGCAAAGATAGCTGCCTCAATTAATAGACCGATAGTTAACATCGTAGATGCACCCGGCATAGACTCAATTTTGAAAAGTGCACCGACAAGAACGACTGCTGCACCAAGACCAATAGCTAAGTTCTTGAAATACTTAAATCCTTTAGACTTTAAAAAACTCATTGATGATAAATTTTAGTAGGTTTGAAACAATGCGGGAAATAGTTATTTTTACTAAGAGCAATGTTTCTGTTTGTTAGAAAATTCAATTTATGGAATAGAACAAAAGTTAAATATTTGTTTTTGAACCATTCCTGAATGTCTTCTTAAAAAAATACTTCCTTCGAAGACACGTATCTTTTAACGCATAAAAAATAAAAGGATACACTTTTATGCGTTTTTTTTTATTTTTATTTTTTTGTTCACGAAAAGTGACACATAATATCTTTTTAAAATACTTAAATGGTAGTTAATCAGCTCAATAAATGTTCGATAGAACGACGTATAATTTATAAGTATTTCACAAAAATGCTTTAAATATTTACACAAAGGCATAATATTCTATCATTTGATGTTGAGATATTATCAAAAGTATTAAACAGTTTTATTAGAAGTAGAGAGGGAGAAAGAACAGTGTGTGTCTGTATTTTGTGTAGAGTTCTCTAAAAAGTGTTTATTTGTTTTCACTGTTAGAGACGAAAGGTTGATTGGCTTTGATGTTAGTTTTTCAAAGCGAGCGCAAATATAGAAAAATTGAGCAAATATCCAAAAAAAGCGCATTCGAGATTTAATCGAACGCGCTTTTTTGTTTACTCAAATAGAGTAAGGCTACTAGTTGAAATCGTTGATAGAACGACCCAAGAAAGATAAGGCACAACGGAAACCGATGTAAGACTTAGTCGTATCTTGGTAGTCGTAGTGACGTGTTCCTGTCTGTAAGAAGAATCCTACATCTTTCCAAGAACCACCACGGATAGCTTTACGCTTGTATGCTTCTGGGTCATCTTCTTGTGCATCATAACGAACATCTGGGTTCAAGTCATGAATGAAAGAGTAAGCGTTTTCTACATAAGCTGTAGAAGTCCACTCTGCTACATTACCAGCCATACAGTATAAACCGTAATCGTTAGGGAAGTAAGCATCAGCTTTTACTGTGTACAAACCACCGTCTTCTGGATAGTTACCACGACCAGGCTTGAAGTTAGCTAACAAACAACCTTTAGAGTTACGTAAGTAGTAACCACCCCAAGGGTATGGTGCTAAGTCATGACCTCCACGAGATGCATATTCCCATTCGTGCTCCGTTGGTAAACGGAAATCTTCAGAGTTAACTCCGTCGTCACGTACTGATTGGTAAGTATTCCAAAGCTTCGTTCTCCAGTAAGAGAATGCTGTAGCCATGTGCCAATCTACACCAACAACTGGATAGTCGTCAAATGCTGGGTGCCAAAAGTAGTTACGTGTATAAGGCTCATTGTAGCTGTAAGCATAATCACGAATCCATACTAATGTATCAGGATAGATGTTAATTGTTTTTCTATTGATGAATGAAGTACGAGGAGATGCACCCATATCGTGTGCAGCTGCTTTCCAGTCATACCATTCATATTCGAACTCCATTTTGGAGACGTCTAATTCTTTTTTACCTGCAAAGCGGTCATCGCCTTGGTAGTACATATCTTCTAATGTCTCATCAGACCAGTCGATTTCGTATTCCCAGTCAATGTACTCATCACCTGCATCATTTTCAGTGTAATGGTCAAGGTAAGAGTGAGCGATACTATCTTTTACCCAGTAAACAAACTGACGATATTCGTTGTTTGTTACTTCAGTATCATCCATGAAAAATCCCGCGATAGAGATTGATTTCGGTCTTTGGACAAAAGTATTACTGATGTCTTGGTCAGAGTTTCCGATGTGTAGAGTTCCCGAGGGAATGTACACCATACCGTAGGGATTGATTCCCTTCCACGAAGGTCTTTCAGTTACACCGACTAATTGTCCCGTTCCTCCGCCTGAGCCGCATGAGGATAAAATGGTTGCAACGGTAAGCAACACAATAGCTAAGTTTAGTAGTTTCTTCATCTTTTTCACCCGAGTTTTTCCTTCAGTGGTTAAAAACAAATGTTAATATCAATTGCACGTTTTAAATGCTCTTGAGTTGAGTACATTTAAAAGCGCCCGCAAAAGTAAACGCTTTATAAACATAATCAAAAATTTAATGTCGGTTTATGCCAAACAGGCGGCAAACTTAAACAATAATTTTGGACTTCCGAACAAAAAATATGCTGAGTACATATTATTTGATTGGTTTAATCCAAAAACAAACGTGTTTTGCTTCCCAATTATTTTGTCTAACACTGAAAACCTGAAATATTCTAAAAAAAATCAACTTTAGTTAGTATCCTTTTTTCAGATTTAGTAGTAGAGAAATAAATTCTCCTATTAATATACAGTTATTAAGTTGACTTTTAGAAAGCTATTCTTTCATACAGCAAACATAACACCATTTATTTATTGCGAATAATTTTTTTTTATTGTGCACAAAAATTCCTTTAACTTTTAATGCACTAATTGCCCATTGAAAAGAGCATTGTTTTGACATAAACAAAATTTTATGTCAAAACAGACCGTAAAAAGTAAATTAAATCGTTCTCTGTCAAATTGTGCGACAGGAAAAAAATAAAAGCTAAAATCAAATAACTATTTAGTTTTTAATTTTTTTCTGTTACTTTCATACAATTTGGTGAAGAACCAATTAAACTAGTACCTCGGATTATAAATAATCTTTGGAGGCACACCTTGCCCGATTGGTTTTCCAAAATTATAATTTAATAAAATTTCGTGTGAACCATTATTTACTGTTTTCAAGGCTGAAAGGGTAATATCGTAGGCATAGCCGATTGTCCATTTGTCATTCAACTTAAATCCACCCAAAGCAACTAGAGCATCCTGACTCTGTGTTGTGAAACCTCGATAAGATGCGCCTAAGAAAAAATTATCCTTATAACGCACCAAGGTAGATGCTTCAATTTGGGTCTGCACAACATCTGATTTGACTTGTACGGACGGCTTTAATATAAGTGTACGGGAAAGCTCAATATTATATGAAGCCGAAAGATAATAACTTCTACGGAGTTTTAATGATAAATCTGTAAAATTTGCAGTAGGTTCTTGTAAATTTAACACTCCAAGCCCTATTTCTAACTTTTCGGCTTGATAAAATATGCCAGCGGCAAAGCTGGGTAGGTTTGTAGAAACAAGTCCTATTGGTAGTAAATCATCATTATGAAAGATGATATTTTGGTCTGGTTCGTAGTTCCCTTCGGGGGTTCTTAACTGTGCACCATCTAATGATTGTTGAATCAGACCACCATTGATACCGATAGACAATCTACTATTTCGGTTTATTTCTAATTGATAACTATACGACAAAGAAACGCCTGTCCTTTGAGAAGCACCAGTTATATCATTCTCTATTTGAATACCTACACCACTACTAATAAAATTGAGAGGCATATGCGCATTTACTATCTGTGTCACGGGAGCGCCAGCTAGTCCAACCCATTGTGTTCTGTAAACGCCCGTAGCACTCAATGTATTGTCTAATCCTGCATAAGCGGGATTTTGACCAAACTGATTGAGCATATATAAGCTATACTGCGGCGTTTGTTGTGCGGCGAGTTGCCAACAAGCGAGAAAAAGAGTAACTAATAATTGTAATTTTCTTTTCATTTCATCTCTGTTCTATGATATTTGGGCAAGGAGTACTGCCCTTTAACGGATTTTTACTCTGCAAGTTGTATAATGAGGTGGGCAAATTAGCTTAAGTTATTGGTTTTTACAAGATTCTTTGTGTGAAGGTAAGATTAGAGACGTTTTTGGGAATTTGTACATATATATATAAGCACATTTCTGGTCCCGATAAAATGCAAAAAAAAAAGTCCGACGACCAAAGTTGTACCGGTCGTCGAACATCACGTTATCTAAAAAAGATTCTTATTTTAATGGGGTAAAGAACAAAAATTAATGCTCATTTAAACTAACAGTCTCATTGTTTAAGAAAATATCCGTCGCTTGTTCTTCATTTTCCAGAACTAAGAAAAACTCTTTTAAGTATACTTCTATTTCAATTCGGGAGTCTGCGCTTAGACGCTTAAAACTTCTCACGGTTTTTAAAATTTCTTTTTTTCTACTCAAAAAGTGATTTGACATGACTTTTAAGTCATTAGCATCCGAAAACTCACCATAAAAATGACGTTGTTTTACCGTTTGATGCTTTAATTTAATGTCAGGAATGGCATAAGGCGCATTGACAACCCCCGAGAAATCGAAATCATAAGGGACAAGAATATTGTTTCCCATACCACCTGTAAACAACTGAACAGCCTTAACATTACGCACCATTTTAGCACTCCAATCTTCATTTCCAATCATGTATTGAAACATCGACATCAGATTGTATGGTGTCTTGGTTATCATATCTGGGGTCAAGCCATGACAGTTACAGATTTCACCATTAATGCGCATTGCCATTTCGTCTTTATCTTCAATCAAAAAACCGTATCTCGTGACTGGTTTAGAAGAATTATGTAAATCAACATACTCTATCTTGACCAACTGAACTCTAAAGCTATTGTCTGTCAGTTTATTGTACATCTGATAAGTCAAATATTCGCGTAAGACATTATCTTTTGCTTCCATTTTATTACCTGTACTACAGTGTGTGACTAACTTTAATTTGTCAAACTCTGGATGCAAACTTTGTTTAACGAGTTCATCTTTCGCAAAATTCAATTTTAAAGGAGGAAAGTCACAGATGCTGCGACGGTACTTGCCTCTAGGTTTTACTTTTAAATTATGACTTATATTATTACCGTTGGCGCCTTTCATTTCTATGTAAGCGACTTGGTATTCATCTTTCTTTTTATTGAGAATGATGTTTTGCAAATCTGTCGTCAACTTTATTTCAAGAACTTCACCAGATGCGTTTAACATTTGGTCAAAAACGCTTTCTTGTTTTTTAGCCCCACTTTCAATGTGATAAACGGAGGTCGGCAGTCTTTTTGAAATCAACTTTGTGCTGTCGCCTAACATTCCCTGCTCTGCGGTTTTCTGCGATTTGTTGTTGGACAAACCTAGCTGTGAAAAACCAAGTATTAAGGCTAGTGTTAGGGACAAGATTTGTGTGATGGTTTTCATAATTGGTCATAATTTTAAAGGTCGAGTGTACTAAAAATTGGTTTCTGGTTAATTTTTTGATAAGTGGAATTATGCTTTTGGAATATCACGTCCTAACTGCACTTTTCCGTCTTTAACGAAAAGAGTTTGAATGTCAGTTTGACCGTCAATACTGAGGTCGTAGTTACCATTAGGCACTTCCGTCAAAATCAATCTTTTTGTAAAACTTTCGTCTGCTTTGATTTTTTGGAAATACCAAGTTTTGCCACTTACATCTTTCAAACGAAGCGTAACTTTTTGGTCTGTTTTGTTTTGGAAGTGTAATGCAATAGATTGATTGTCAGTAGAGTTAAGTTGCATCGTGTAAGCCTCATTTGCTTTTGCAGTAGCGACTAATTCATTTGGGTTAATCAAAGTCACAACACCATTTTCTAATGAGAAACACTTGACAATGATAGTTGCATCGCTCTTTCTGATAGAGAAGTGGTAGTCGCCGTCAGACATGTGTTGCAAGAAAAAATCACGATAATAATCTTTTTGCTTGTTTACTTTTTCGAAGTAGTGAACAGTACCTGCTGCGTCTTTTAAGTGGATGATTAATTTATCAGAAGTATTACGAACTAAGCGTAAAGCCACTGAGTTATTAGCCTTGCTCACTGTCTGTACAAGCATCGTTGCATCGGGTGCTGCGCTTGTAGTCGTAGTGTTGGCAAGGTTTACTTGCATGAAAGAAATAATTGCGATGAATGTGAAAATTGCTTTTAAGGTTTTCATGATTTAAGTTTTTATCGGGGAAATCTAAATTTGGGTGAAAGATTCCTCGTGTGAATGCATTATAATTTAGGGTATGCGACATACATCACATACTGGCGATTATTTGAAATTTGACATTGAAATCTAGGGTTAAGTGAGGTCGAAACACACGCTTAACAGGTCTCAATTGTCAGAAAATGAAATTGGATTATTTTTACAAGTAGCTTTTACAATTATCAAAATAATTTTGTGGGCTACTTTTATAAAGTCAGTTTTCAATATAGACTTTCATTTGAAACAAAGGTTGCAAAGTTTGTGTAAATTTATTCGAATTACTCGATGAAAGTATTCTTAAATCCGACGACTTTACTTTTCCCCTTGGTTTTATAATATTGGCACTACGGTGAAAACTGTGGATTAGTATTTTTTTTATCTATTTGCTAAATTTTAGGTGTCAGGGGCGAGGAGTCAGGCTATTCTAAATTCTACCTTGTACAAATACAAAGGTACAATTTAGAATAGCCTGACTCC
>CALDUB010000001.1 GCA_937923465.1 uncultured Saprospiraceae bacterium | reverse complement strand
CAACCAGATAAAAATACAAATCATATTTCTACCACTCAAAATGCTGGGAAAACTTGGGAAATAGTTGCTACAGACAGCTTGCCTAGCTATCGCAGTTGTGTCCAGTATTTACCAAACAATAATGGACAAAAGCTAGTTGCTATTGGATTTAAAGGAATAGATTACTCTAATGACGGCGGAATAAATTGGACGCATTTATCTGATGAGTCGTTTTATACGATACGTTTTGTGAACGAAAATGAAGCATACGCAGCGGGGGCGAATAGAATTGCTAAGTTGACTTTTAAGTAACACTTATAATCTAAAATCCTCGACCGTAAATCCATTATCAAACTTCACATCTGAAAAAGAATAAACACCATTGATTATCCATTTTCTCTTATCATTCAACTTAAAATGTTTTCTGAGAGCAGGCACATGAATGCCTTGCACGATTTTGTAAGTCACGAAGACTTTAGCTTTGGGATTTTTGAGGACATCTCCGTTCGTTTCCGAGTATAAAAAGATGTCAACTAAATGGGTGTCGGGGTTGAAATATAATAAATATTCATCGTTTGCTTTTTTGTCTAATTGACTGTAATCAAATACCAATTTCACCTTGTCGTACATGACGGAGTCAACTTGTTCTTGACCTAAGTAGCTAGAAATTGTGCTCGGGTCAGATAACTTATACATCATCGAAAACCAATAAAAAGTAATGCTGTTCGCAAATACCGCCACTTTTTTTGCCTTTTCATCTGTCAACATTTCATCGTCAATTGACATCGAGCCTTTACCATTGACGGAAGCTCTTTTTATGATACCCTTTTGCTGTTTGTATTCTCCATTGTAAGTAGACAAGGAATGTTCGCCTTTAAATAGGAGCTTTTCTTGGCTTACTCTCGTATGTCCATGCAGGACTTTTGTGTAGGTAAACTGAACATCATTTGCAGCTAAAAAACCTTCATATCCACCATTTGTAGCATCTAGTTTTGCTAATAAATCCTTAGCTTTAATATCCATTTTCTGTGCATTTGCAGGTAAATAGAAGAAAAGTAAAGCTATAAGAGAGATTGTGTGTAATGATTTCATCGAGTTTGTTTGAACGTCTTGTTTTGCTTTTACTTGAAACGTCAAATATCTATTAAAGCTTAGTTATTACAGATTCTAATGTAGCAAAATGTATCAATGGCGACTAGAATTTGAATTCTCAGAGTACAGGAATAACTCAACACACAAGTTGAATGCTGTGATTGCTATTATCTCACCACAAATTATTATAAATAATTTCTATCTTCGCCCTTCGATGAAACTGCAAAATTCACGTTGCGGCAAGGGAATATCACTTGCCTCGTAGTCTTAACTTAATGGTATTTAGTAGTACTATATTTCTATATTATTTTCTTCCTTTATTTCTGATTAGCTATTGGTTAACGCCTACTAAGTACAAAAATGGTACAGCTCTTATCTGGAGTTTGCTGTTTTACATGTGGGGGGCGCCTCAGTTTGTGTTTGTATTATTAGCAAGTGTCGCTGCTGATTTCTTTTTAGCAAAAAAGATAAATGTCTCCGCTCAGCCACAGCGAAAATGGTATTTTCTTATCTCCATACTTTTCAATGTCGGGCTACTCTTTTACTTTAAATATGCCAACTTCTTTGTCGATAATGCGAATGTCCTACTAGAAAAAATAGGAATGACAGCGGTTCATTGGACAAAATTGGCTTTACCAATCGGGATTTCCTTTTTTACTTTTCAAAAAATAAGTTACGTCGTAGATGTCTACCAAAATAAGCATCAACCACTCAAAAAAATATCTGATTTTGCCCTTTATATCATGCTGTTTCCGCAGTTGATAGCAGGACCTATCGTACGTTACGGAGAGATAAAAGAGCAACTAGAGGATAGGTCAAATAATGACGATTTAGACCATAAATTGAACGGGCTTTTTCGATTTACGATTGGATTGAGTAAGAAAATGTTGATTGCCAATCAAATGGCAGAGCTCGCAGATAGCATCTTTGCTTTACCTTTGGAGACATTGACGACAGGGCAATCTTGGTTAGGCGCACTGGCGTATTCTTTTCAGATTTACTTTGATTTTTCGGGTTATTCAGACATGGCGATTGGATTGGGCTTGATGATGGGATTTCGATTTCCTGAAAATTTTAATGCGCCTTATATTTCGCAGTCAATCACGGAGTTTTGGCGGCGTTGGCACATCACATTGAGTAATTGGATGCGGGATTATTTGTACATTCCTCTGGGCGGTAATCGAGTGGGAACATTTCGTCTGTACAGCAATCTTTGTATCGTATTTTTAATTTCTGGCTTCTGGCACGGTGCTGCCTGGACTTTCATTGCATGGGGTGCCTTTCATGGCTTTTTCCTTGTGTTGGATAGACTTTTTTTGTTGCAAATACTCAAAAAGATAGGGAAGCCATTGAGCGTTCTTTTTACCTTCATTATTACTTTGGTGGGTTGGGTTATTTTTCGAGCAGATACGATGCCACAGGCAGTTGATTATATTTTTAGAATGTTTGAGGCAACGAATATCAACTGGGGGATATCGGTAGAAAAGGGCATCTATCCTTGGTTTATTGAGTATCGATTTAAGTTTATTCTTATGGCTGCCGCTCTGTTTAGTTTCTTTCCCATTTTTGGCTTTATGGAAAAATGGATGAACACTTTTTTACAGACAAATAAAGACACGCAAATTGTCATTATAAAAGCCATCATTACCCTCGTTTTACTAGCCATTTGTATGACAGAGGTGATTTCTACTGGAGTAAATCCGTTTATTTACTATAGATTTTAAAACCAATAAATGAAATTGAAATTTGAAAAAAATCAAGTAATAAAAGGTGTTTGTTTGACTTTGTTGGTCTTACTTCTGATGATTCCTATGCTTAAGGAACATAGTCCGATATTGAATAGAGAGCTTAATGCTAGTGCGCTCAAAGGATATTTTGAACCAATTGAACGACCAGCATTTTCGCTAAAAAACTGGTGGTCAGGAGCTTTTCAGAATAGCAGAGAGGAAATTTTAAAACGAGATTTAGGCATTAGGTCTTTTGCTTTTCGCGTCAATAATCAGCTACATCATGCCATTTTAAAAGAGATAAGAACGAATTATATAGAAGGAAAGGATGGTTACTTATTTGGCAAAGATTACATTGAGGATTATATGGGGTTTCGCTATGTTGGCGATAATAATATGAGGTATCAGACAATCCAAATAAAGTACATCAGTGATAAATTAAAAGAGCTTTTTGATGTTGAATTGATTGTTGCCATTGCGCCGAGTAAAGCTTATGTATTGAAAGAAAAATTGCCTCAAAAGTATGATTTAAACCAAAAGGTAGACGGCAATTATGAAATCTACTTAGCCGAGCTAGAAAGACTAGATATCAAGGTTTTAGATTTCAATAAATATCTGACAGCGCAAGTAAAAGAAACGGGCGAAAAAGAACATATTTTAATGCCCAAACTTGGGATACATTGGAGCGAATATGCCGCAACATTAGCAGCAGATTCGATAACTAATTACATTGGACAGCTCAAAGAAAAAGACGTTGTTCGTGTGAACCAAGATGAAATTGTAAAGACAACAAAAAGCAGAAATCAAGACGAAGATATCAGCGAAAGTATGAATTTACTTTATCCCTTAGCGTCGCAAAAATATTCTTATCTAGAAAACTTTGCCCGCGATACTATTGGTAAATACAAACCGAATATTGTCTTAATTGGAGACAGTTTTGGTTGGACGCTTTGGAGCAAAGAAATACCGCATAAACTCTGGGGCGAAGAGTCTTTATTCTTGTATTATTACTACAATCTTTGGATACCTAATGAACACGATGTTCAGAAAACGAACAAAGAAATGCTCGTTACTTATGCCAAAAAAGCGGATGCTATTGTCTTACTTTATACTCCGATGACTATGGAATCGTGGGGGAGTGGTTTCATTGAGCGGTTCTATACAATGCTGAAGAAAGAAGAAGGTTTTGATGAATAAATAAGAAAATTTCCTGCTGGGACAAAGACCTTTTGTCCCACTTTTATATCCTTTGAAACCCTGCTGCGGTGTGTCTGTCAACTTTCTTTGACATGCTTTAATTTACTCTTAATTTTGCTACATGAATACAATAAAAAACTTAAGTACAAAGCAAATATTAAGGTTCTTATTAATCGCAATAGCTGCTTTCCCATTTCTCTATACCGTTATAGTTTTAATTTTAGATACAGAAAGAGAGTCGGTCGTATTTCTTGAAAATCTTCATCCTATGTTGGGATTAGTGATTTTCTCCTTTTACGTTCTAGTCTTTATTTATGGTATTTTCTGGGGATTGAGAAAATTATACTCTATTTTTTCGATAAAAAATGAGATAAAGAAGAATGAACTAAAACACTTGCAGAGTCAGGTCAATCCGCATTTCTTTTTTAATGTTTTGAATAACTTATATGGTCTGGTCGAAAAAGACTCTAAAAAAGCCCAAGAACTTATCATTAAGCTATCTGATATGATGCGTTACAGCATTTATGAAGGGCAAAAAGAGAAGGTGAGTATTGCTGCCGAAAAAGCGTACTTGGATAACTACATCGAGCTGCATCGGATGCGTTATTTTAAGAAAATTGATATATCTTTTGAAACGGATATTGATGATGACGAAAAGGAAATTATGCCTTTGATGTTTATTATCTTAATGGAGAATGCCTTCAAGCATGGAGTTGAAAAACTAAGATTTGATGCTTTTGTACACATCAAAATGATAGTTTCAGGTGATAACCTTTATTTTGAAGTGAAAAATAATATGGACCCCGAAGAAGAGGTCGCAAAAAATGGTGTCGGTTTGAAAAATCTAAGGAGAAGATTAGAGCTGGTCTATCCTAAAAATCACAGCTTGGAAGTTACTCAAGAAGGAGATATTTATACCGCACAATTAACGATAAGTAAGATATGATAAACTGCCTAATTATCGATGACGAACACATGGCGCATGAGATAATCAAAGGCTATTGTGATTTGCTTCCTAATTTGGAAGTGAAGAAGCACTGCTATGACGCTATCGAAGCCATGGAGTACCTCAGCGCGCATACCGTGGATTTGATATTTTTAGATTTGAACATGCCCAAGTTAAAAGGTTTTGAATTTTTGAGAACACTTAGTGCGCCTCCCAAAGTCATTGTCACGACTGCTTATCAAGAACACGCGCTTGAAGGCTACGAACTCAATGTGGTTGATTACTTGCTAAAACCATTTAATTTTGAACGTTTTTTGAGGGCAGTCAATAAGGTTTTTACCAATCAGTGTCAATCTAGCAACAACAATACAGAAACCAACACCAATAGTATCTTTGTCCGTTCTAATAAAAAGTACATTCAATTAGACCTAGACAGTATTTTATACATCGAAGCCGCAGGAAATTATTCTAAGATAATCACGACAGAAGAGACGATTACCTTACGAGAAAAAATATCGGATTTGCTGGTTCTCTTTGCCTGCGATGATTTGATGCAAGTACATAAATCCTTTGCTATCTCAAAAAAGAGAATAAAAAGTATCGAAGGAAATCGGATGCTTATTGGTGAGTTTACAGTGCCGATTGGTAAGATTTATAAATCGATGGTGTTGCAGTTATTGAAGTAAATATACCGTCTGAGAACATGTCAAATGTAAAAAAATAGTCCAGATTAAAGATGTATAATCTTTGCTCTGGACTATAAGTTTTTAGGGTTAGGCCGCTACAGGTCTATCCAGTTTTAACGTCTTAAACAAGTCATCCATAGTCATGTTTTCATTCTTTAATAACAGATGCAATTCCTCTGTTATAGCTTTTGCTAGACTACGGATTTCTTCACTCGTATGATTGGCATTTATGGTTACACGAACACCTGTACGATTTATAGGAACACTCGGGAAAACCCCCGTACTAGCGAAAAAACCACGATTCATCAGCTGTTGGATTATGTGATAACCATGTAGCATCTTTCCTATTCCAATATAGAAAATCGGTGTTTTACCTTCTCCCAGTAGTGGTAGATTATTTTCTCGAATCAAGCTTAAGAAAAGAGACATATTATCTTGTAGTGCCTTTTGGTAGACTTCAATCTCTCCGCTTAAATGTATCTTTGCTGAAGCAATGGCAGCTCCCAATTGTGGTGGCTGTACAGGACCCGAAAACATAAGTGTTCCTCCACAGTAACGTATTACTTTTTCCAAGTCGGGGTCAGGAACTATAATCGCTCCACCAGCAGCAGAAAAACTCTTGTTCAATGATGTAAGCATGACCGTTTTCTGGTGTAGTTTGCGACCGTCTAGGACATATCCAACGCCTTTTTTACCCATCCAACTCATGCCGTGTGCATCGTCAATATACAAGTGAAAGTTGCTGTACTTATCCATTAGATAGTGTAACTGTTCCATTGGTGCTGCGTCTCCATACATCGAGTACACGCCGTCTGCCATGTACCAAATCTTACGATGATTGTTTTGTAGTTTCTTAATACGCTCTTCCAAGTAGTCCATACGACTATGGCGCACTGTCTCCACGTGCGTACCTGTTGCTTGCACTAGTTTTACGGCAGTTTGTACACTCGCATGTACTTGTTGGTCCAAGATAATCGCATCTCCTCGGTCTGCGATGACAGGAATAACAGACATATGACCAAGTGTAGTCGTAGCTGAGACTATTGTTTTATAACCAAAAAGTTGAGAGAGTAAATTCTCTAATTCTTCGTATAAAGAAACAGATAAGTAAGCGCGGGAAGCTGAGAACTGGGTTCCAAATTTTCGAGTAGCATCAACGGCTGCCTCGACGAGTCGAGGGTCTTTTTCGATTCCTAAGTAGCTACAAGATGCGAAGTTAATACATGGTTTGTTGTGTAAAGTGATGTTTCGGTCAGTGAGTTCAGAGTCTTGGATAATATTCTGTGTGATACCCATCGACTTTGCAGTAGCAATATTTTGATAAATTTGCTCTACAACCTGTGTGTTGTTTTTCATAAATAGAGTAGTGTAGTTTTGATTAAATAATATGATAGCCTGTTTTCATTTAATTTTTAAAAAATCATAAGATAAAAAGGGTAGTAGTCACAAGTTGCCCGATAGGGCATTTGTAGTCATATACTTCTTTGCTTAATCATTTCTTCTGGGGACATAAAAAAACTCCCTTTTCGATATTTTTGTGACAAAACATCGGGGAAAGACAAGTTAGACTCTAGTTCTGAATATTTTAAATATAACGATATGTTATAATGAAACCAGAATGATTCCATTAGACAAGATGCACATTAAAATTTAGCCGAATTGAAGTTTTATTATCTATTTTTTTGTAAATGTATATAATGATTTTATTAAATACAAAAATAAGAGAATAAATGTGACATGCTTTTTTGTTAATTTGCTATTGATAATGAGCTTCTGACAGGCGAGAAGAAGTCTCTTTTTTTAATAAAACCGAACATTTAAAGCCTAATATTTAGAATATATGTAAACAGTTCTATTTGTGCGAGTTTTTATTTGATTCTGTCATGCGCTTGTAATAATGAAACTTTATTTTTAAAAAACAAGCATCTTAAATATTTTCGTTCTATATTTGTGTCAACGCAAGAAGCGTTAGCTTGATGCACGAGAGCGCATCAGGAGAGGCCTATCACTAACAAAAGGAGGTATAAATGAATCTATCTATGTCAAAAGTTATGTTTCTTACAAAAAGCACAATAAACAATTCATTCCGTAACTTCGGTATGTCTTAATACATGTAATCGCGGGAGCAAACTTCAGCTTTTGCATAAGTTTATTCGAGCTTAGTAACGAATAACTTTACAGAAAATCCCTTGTGACTTCATTGTCACAAGGGATTTTTTAGGTTGTATCTCTATTTGCTCTTTCAAAGTAGAAAAAAGCAAAGAATTCCTTTTTTTCTACTACATTTGAGTCAAACGAAAATTTACAATCTGTAGAAAACTATGCAATACATTCCAGCTTACACTGTCCTTACGTTTCTAATCTTATTTTTTATATCGACATTTCTATATCCTGGTGGTTCACAAGCGGACACGAACTCTGTAGGTTTTAGTTGGATGCATAACTACTGGTGTGATTTAATTTGGCCGACCAACCATAGAGAAGAGCCTAATCCAGCAGCTTGGGCAGCCGTTCCAGCCATGATTATTCTTTGCATTGGCTTGGTTATTCTTTTTTATCAATTTCCTAATTACTATCCAACTGACCCACGCACAGCAATGCTAATTCGCATCTTTGGAGCAGCATCTATGGTTTGTGCATCTTTGCTTTTTACACCTTTACATGACATTATGATACCATTAGCTAGTCTCTGCGGACTAATAGCACTGGTTGCTATCTTCTATGTCTTATTTGGTCAAACGGACTTAAAATTATTCTATTTCGGGATTGTATGCATGGTCTTAATGGGTTTAAACAATGCAGTTTACTATTCTAATTCAGAAAGCTTACTTTATTATTTACCCTTATTGCAGAAGATTTCCTTTCTTGTGGTTTTAACTTGGATAGTGAGTCTAAATTTATCTTTCAACACAACAATATAAAATCAAAATGGTACACGGAACACACAATGCCCTCCCCGATAAACGCAACGAAGACGTACTTATCTATATAAATGGCGAATTTTTTAAACGCAATGATGCCAAAATATCTGTCTTTGACAGTGGCTATCTGGTGGGAGATGGTATTTGGGAAGCAGCCCGTTTGCACCATGATGTTTTAGTCTTTTGGGATAGACACCTTGACCGTCTTTTTGCGGGCGCAGCTACAATAGGCATGGACCTCGGCATGACTCGAGAAGAATTAACAGCTGAAATGTGGAAAGTGCTGAAAATCAATGATATGCATGATAATGTACACGTGCGTTGTATGATAACTCGAGGCATTAAAAAGACACCTTCGCAAGACCCTAGACTAACTATTAGTGGTCCTAATATCGTGATTATTGCAGAGCATAAAGCAGCCTCTAGCGAAAGCCAAGAGAAAGGAATTACGCTCTTTACCAGTACGATTAGACGTGGTTCACCAGATTATTTGGACCCACGTTTAAATTGTCACAGCAAACTGCACGAAGTACAAGCACTTTATCAAGCAATTCAAGCGGGAGCGGACGAGGCATTGATGTTAGACATTCATGGTTTTGTTTCGACTTGTAATGCGACAAACTTTTTCATCGTGAAAAAGGGCGAAGTATGGACGAGTACAGGACAATATTGCATGAATGGTATCACGCGTGGTGCGATTATTCAAGTTTGTAAGGAGAATGATATTCCTGTTTTTGAGAAGGATTTCAGTCTTTTTGATGTGTATGGTGCGGATGAGGCTTTTGTGACAGGAACCTTTGGTGGCGTGACGCCTGTAACGGATATTGACGGGCGAAAGATAGGAGAGGGGAAATTTGGAGATATGAGTCGCCGTTTGTCTAAATTGTACATGGAATTGATAGGGAGGGAAGTGGCAAATGTTGGATAACTGATGTGTTTGATTGTGTTGATTGAAAGATGAAATCAACACAATCAAACTTGATGTTACTTTTCAAATAGTAGATAAGCGAGCGAAATTGACACAGAGTTTGTTTGATGTTGAAATTCTAGATTGTAAAATATGTCGTAGTCAAATATATCTGCTTTTATTTTATTTTTTGTCAAAAAACTATTGAAATTTGCTCCAATTTGCCAACGGTCGCTTATTTGAAAATCAATACCAAAAGAAGATTGAATACTATAGATTTTCTCGAAAGAAGTATCAGATGACCAGCCTGCAATGCCATAAAAACTTCCTCCTAGTATTTTTCCTGTTTCATAATTCGAATTATAATAAGTTTGACCCGTATTTCCTTCGCTTGTGGATACCTTACCTCTGATACTCCAATTATTAACAAGACCACCAGATATTTTAAATTTACCAAACTTCCAGAATAATTCTATCGGAAGTGATAATTGATTGAGTTGATAAATGTTTTCTCTTGTAATTTCATAATTAGGGTTTTGGTAAGATGATAGAGAATGACGTGTAAAATTTGCTTGTTCAAACTGCATTTTTAAAGTCGCTCCAAATCTCTGATTTTCTCCAAAACTAAAATCATGTACTAAAGCTATCATCGGAGAAAGTTGAGAAGAAATGCTATTATCGGCCTCTTCTATAAAAAAATCTTCTGCTATTTTAGACTTTTTTTCAACTCCTGCAAATACCTGCCCCAATTCCACACTTAACGCATAATTGATTTGGCTAAACGAAATCTTTGGTAATAGCCCTATCACTAAAAAGAAAATCAAGGTTTTAATCGAATTTTTCATAAACTGAGTTTTACTTAGCTCGACTTTAGCCATTTGAAAGAAATGAAAACCTAATGGTTATAAGTATTTGATAAACAGAAGTTTAGTTTCTTTACAGTCATAGTAAATACATAACTGTAAGTTAACTCAAACCCCACAAATCGGACATTTCATAACT